>CAXTGN010000425.1:1039-4930 GCA_964243455.1 uncultured Acidobacteriaceae bacterium | reverse complement strand
CCGGCGCCTGGACCGACGCTGCCCGCCTGATTGCCGGCCCCACGCTCGCTCTGGCGGTGGTCGCCGGAGGCATGATCAATGGGGCCGGCATGTTCAATCCGCTCATGATGAGCTATGCGCGCGTGCCCTCGGCCATGGCGCACCGCATGGGCGGTGAGCCCCGCCTCCTGCCTCGCATCTTCGCCCGCACCAATGCGCGCGGCGTCCCCTATGTGGCCCTGGTCGCCTGTGCGGCCACCTGGGCTTTGGCGCTGCGTTTCAGCTTTGAGCGCCTCATCTCCATCGACCTGGTGCTCTATGGCGCCGCATTGCTGCTGGAGTTTATCGCCCTCGTCGTTCTACGCCGCCGCGAGCCTGACCTGCCTCGCCCGTTTCGCATCCCCGGCGGAGATCTGGGGGCCGTGCTCGTAGGAGTGGGCCCAGCCGCGCTCATCGCCTTCGCCCTCTGGGCAGCTCGCAATGAGCGCGTAGGCCCGTTTCCCGCTCTGGTTTTCGCTGCGTTGGTCAGCGTCGCCGGCATGGCCGTCTACGCCCTCACCGAAACCTCCCGCAAACGCCCCGGGCCGCAACCGGAAACGCTGCGGCGCAAGGAAACGCGCGCTACTTAGCGGCGTTTTTGGCCTGATACGCCTTCTGCGCCTTGATCACCAGTTCGCGGGCCGTGGCGGCGTCGCGCCACCCGTGCACTTCCACGCTCTTTTTCTCCAGGTTCTTGTAGATCGAGAAAAAGTGCGAGATCTCCTGCAGAATATGCGGGTAAATCTGCGAATACTCCGTGACATCGTTGAAACGCGGATTGCCCGCACCCACGCACAGAATCTTCTCGTCGCCCTCGCCCTGGTCCGTCATCTCCAGCGCGCCAATCGGTCGAACTTCCATCAGGCAGCCCGTAAAGCTCGGGTTATCCACCAGCACCAGCACGTCCAGCGGATCGCCATCGTCGCCCAGCGTACTCGGGATGAATCCGTAATCTCCGGGGTAGTGCACCGGCGAATAAAGGTTCCGGTCCAGCCGGAACACGTGCAGCTCCTTGTCGTACTCAAACTTCGTCTTGCAGTCCAGCGGGATCTCAATCACCGCGTTGACCATCTCCGGGGCGCGCGGCCCCACAGGAAGCTCCAGGTAATTCGGCATATCTTGTCGTCGATCGACTCTCGTATGGCATTCGCGCACGCACGCTCGGGCAGGGAAGCCGTTCACCCATAACAAGTCGCGCGGAGACGCCCACCCAGTGTAGTCGCAGCGCTCCGCCAAGGGTAATCGCCAGTCGTAACCGCCTCCTGAACCGAAGCCCTCTACCGCAGCGGCCAGTAATCCGTCAGACTTCTCGCATCCCAGTTATTTGGGTCAACCGGCAACTCTGACCGCCCACGATGGTGAACCGCCACATGTCTCGCCTGCAATCCCTGCTCTGTGCTGCACTCTGCGCCGCTCCGTTTCTCCTGAGCTCCCCCTCCTCCTCGGCCCAGGCCACGCGCACCGCCAGCAAATCCTCGGACATCTCCGTCTTCGGCGGCTTCGAAGCGGCTCACCCCGACTACGGCCCTTATAACAGCTACGGCGGCATGTTCGGCGCCGACTTCACCCGCTACATCCACTTCCGGGTTGAGCCCTCCCTCGAGTTCCGCGCCAACTTTCACTCCAACATCGCCGTGGACGAGCACAGCTACCTCGTCGGCCTGCGCGCAGCCGTGCCGTTCGGCATTTTCAAGCCATACGCTGACTTCCTCGTCGGCCCCGGCACCATTCACTTCCCCTACAACATCGGCTACACCGGAGACAACTCCGTGGTTTACAGCTACGGCGGCGGCGTAGACATCCACCTCATCGGCAACTTCGCGGGCAAGATCGATATCCAGGCCCAGCACTGGAACACCGGCGAAGACACCTACAGCCCCACCCTCGGCACAATCGGCGTCGTCTACACCCTCCCCTTCCGTCCCCGTACCCACTAACCACCTAACCCCACCATCGCTCCACCGCCAACCGCCTCACCGCCATCGCGAAGCGCCAACCGCCCCACCGCTGATAGCCTTAACACCGTGACCGCTTACAGCCGTTTCGTGCGCGCCTGCCTCCGCCAGCCCGTCGACCGTACGCCGGTTTGGCTCCTCCGCCAGGCCGGCCGCTACATGCCCGAGTACATGGCCGTCCGCAAGCACCACAGCCTCCTCGACATCTGCCGCACCCCCGCCATCGCCGCCGAAGTCACGGTCACGGCCGCGGAGCGTCTCGGCGTCGACGCCGCCATCATCTTCGCCGACCTCCTGCTCCCGTTCACCCCCATGGGTCTCGATTTCGACTTCGTCAACGGCGAAGGCCCCGTCGTCCGCACCCCCGTGCGCACCCTTGAGCACGTGCAGGCTCTCCGCACCGATCGCGCCGACGAACTCGGCTACGTCGCCGAAGCCATCAGCCTCGTCGCCAGGCACTTCAACACGCGGCAGGCGGGTGCCCCATCCTCGCTGGCGGAGCCGGCTAAGGTGGGTCTGACCTCCGACGCGGCCCTTCCCGCGTCTCAGGACCAGCTCGGCATCATCGGCTTCATCGGCGCGCCTTTCACCCTCGCCAGCTACATGATCGAAGGCGGCTCCAGCCGCAACTACATCGAAACCAAGCGCATGATGTACGCCTCAGGTCTCCCTTTGGAGCGTCATCCCGAGCGCAGCGCGCAGCGCGAAGCCGAGGGACCCCTGTATTTTGCCCGTAGCGCTTCAGAGCCCCAGGCTGCCCCTTCCACCGCCTGGCCGCTGCTGATCGAAAAGCTCCTCACCGTCCTCACCGCCTACGCACAGCAGCAGGTCGACGCCGGCGCCGACGTCATCCAGATCTTTGACTCCTGGGTCGGCGCGCTCTCGCCCACAGACTTCCGCCAGTACATCCTCGGCCCCACCACTGAGCTCATCCGCCGCGTCCAGGCCATGGGCGTCCCCGTCATCTATTTCGGTGTCGACACCGCCACCCTGCTCCCCTCCATGCGTGAAACCGGCGCCGACGTCATCGGCCTCGATTGGCGCATCCCCCTCGACGGGGGCTGGCGCGCCGTCGGCCCCGGGGTCGCCGTCCAGGGCAACCTCGACCCCATCACGCTCTTTGCGCCGCGCGAGGTGATCGAAGCCCGCACCCGAGAGATCCTCGCGCTCGCCAACCACCGCCCCGGCCACATCTTCAACCTCGGCCACGGCATCGTCCCGGACACACCCGTCGACAACGTCCTTTTCCTGGTGAACCTCATCAAGCAACACGGCGGCCACCCGCAAGCCCCCCGCTCCTCCACCGAGGCCGCCAGCGCCTGGGCCATCCGCGCCTGATCGGCGCAGGGGACAGGGATCAGGGCACAGGGCACAGGGCACAGGGCACGGGGCGCAGGGCGCAGGGATCAGGGCACAGGGATCGGAAGTTAGCCGAAGACGCTTCCCCGCCACCCTCGTCTTTGTCATCCCGCAGGAATCTGCTGTTGCTTTCGCCTTTGCCTTTTTGCTTGTCATTCCCCGAACGGGGAACCTGCTTCCAAAGCGAAAGCGCGTTGGGACACAACCACTGCGTCTTCGCCGGAGTAGCTATCCCGCTCGAACGACTGGCAGGTCTGATAGCTTCATCCGCGCTTACGAGATCCAGAGTCAATCTGCAATGCACTTGTCCCGGCGGGCCCGAGGAGCGTTCTTCGTGCCTCAAAGCAGCTATGGTGCCGCAGCAAACGCATCCAAGCCTACAGCGAACCATCCGAGTCTCACAGACTGCACGGTTCAGAGGCATCCAGAAGGACACCTTACTAGTCCGCAAGCCCAGTCTGACTAAAGCGCTGAGGAGACGAAATGAGATACCAGGGGGCAACGGCTCTGATCACAGGCGCTTCGGCCGGTTTGGACGAGGCCTTTGCGAAGCAGCTCG
>CAXTGN010000425.1:0-1029 GCA_964243455.1 uncultured Acidobacteriaceae bacterium | reverse complement strand
AGGCACGAACCTCGTCCCGGTGGCTCGTTCGGAAGGCGTACTGAACCGGCTGGCGGAAGCGCTGCGGGGAGAGGCCAACGTGCAGGTCACCGTTCTCCCGCAGACCTCTCATCGGCGGAGGCGGTCGACGTTCTCATTGCCGAGGTGAAGCGTCGCGATCTTAAGATCGACATTCTGGTAAACAACGCAGGACTCGGGGTGTTTGAAAACTTCTCGACACCCTTTGCGGGGCAAGCGCAGCAGGTGGATGTGAATGTGCGCACTCTCATCGCGCTCACACGTGCGTTTGCTCCTGGGATGGTCGCCATGCATCGGGGCGGAATCATCAATCTCGCCTCAACTGCTGCCTTCCAACCGCTCGCTGGCGCAACCGTCTATGCAGCGTCCAAAGCGTTCGTTCTGTTCTTCAGTGAAGCGCTCGCCCTGGAACTGGACAAGACTGGTGTCACGGTAACGGCAGCCTGTCCTGGACCGGTAGCGACGCAGTTCTTCGCCAAGATGAATCCCAAGCTGCAGGCCAAACAGATGGACCAGCCCGAGGCGTTTGTCAGTGGCATTCTGCGCGGGTTCGAGCGTTGTAAGAAGGTGGTGTACCCCGGCAAGCTGGCGAACCGCCTGAGCACATGGGGGGCCAGGTTCATGCCCCGGAATATGATGGTCCGACTTGCGGTCGCGACGACCAAAAAGCTCAACCAGAACTAGCATGCTGGAGAGGGATATGGCGCAAAATCATCGGTTGGCAAAGTGAAGGCAGGTAGCACGGCGATCGGTGCGCTTGCGGTCGGTGCGGTCGCTTTTGGGCAATGGCGATCGGTGCACTCGCAGTGGGTGCCATGACCGTAAGGCGCTTGAAGATCTTGGAAGCCCGCGTCGAGACGCTTTCCATCGGCACATTGATAGTCCAACATTTGGACGTACGATCGCAGTCAACTCGCGAAGGGTCAAGCACTCCGGACGACCACCGATAAACGCTCTCTTCGGAAGCGGTAAGGGAAAAGTTCCCTGACGCAGACCGAATCGAGGACACTC
>CAXTGN010000424.1:3785-4934 GCA_964243455.1 uncultured Acidobacteriaceae bacterium | reverse complement strand
CTCAAGTGCTACGACCCGACGCGCGCTCTGGATACGCGCTGGGGCACCAGCTTCACACGGGTCTGCTCACGTGCTGGTGAGCATCAGCCCCCATAGGATTATCCTTCAATTGGTCCGAAGACGCAATAAGCGCGCCCGGCGGATCTTCGCTTGGACGGAGATCCTAGGTGCGACTTACGGACACCAGCCAACAACTGGCATTAGAAGCGCACCAAATATTTCAGCCATCTGAAGCGCGGAGAGCAGACTTGACCGTTCAGTAGCATCGCCTCCACCAGTTCAAGTTGAAATCCGCCGAACGATGGGCAGCGACCGATGGGTCAGAACGATTCGGCTATTGGTTGTCCAAGCCATCTTAAGCCGGCAGCCGTGCATCCACTTGTCGCTCCCGCTCGTAATCTGTCATGCGCGGAAAAGAGCTTGATAATGCGTGACACCATAACGCCCTTCCGCAGCACGCTTATCGCCGTGATGATGACTTTGCCCATCCGGGCCAATGCCCATGTCAAGTGGTTTTGTTCGGTCGCCGATGTAAGGGCCGATCCACTCCCACTCAGCATGGTCCTGTCGCCGACATTCTGGCGGGTCGCCGGTCTTTTTCTGGTCATCTCTGCCGTGGGTTACGCAGCTGACCATCTAGGGCGCTCCTTCTGGCCTGTGACAGGTCATCCCTCCATTCGGCGGCGTCGCCTCGAGGACATCGTCGTGCGTGTCACGGTCGGTCTGTTCTTCTTCTTTCTATGGCGCGGACACGTCATCGTCGTCTGGGAGAAAGGCGGGACGATCCTGACGCCCGAACTCGTGCTGTCGTCGCAAATCATCACCGCACTGCAACTGGTCGTTGCCATCTCGATGCTGTGGAAGCGCGCGCTGTTCCTCGGCGCGATCGCGATTGCGCTCCTTTACCTGTGCGGGATCTGGACCTACGGCGTCTTCCACATGACCGACTACCTGTTCTTCCCAGGTCTCGCCATCTTCTTCGCACGCGACCCACGTGAACCACCCGGGACCGCGCCTTGGCGAACTACCCTGTTGACCGGCAGCCTCGCGTTGAGCCTCATGTGGACGGCAATCGAGAAGTTCCTCTACCCTACATGGACCGCAGAGGTGGTGGCACTTCATCCGTCGACCAGCTTTGGCTTCGACGTC
>CAXTGN010000424.1:0-3775 GCA_964243455.1 uncultured Acidobacteriaceae bacterium | reverse complement strand
GGTTTCATCGAGTTCAGCCTCGCCTTCCACATCCTGATCGGCACCGGGCTTGCGCGTCTCGGGAGCGCCCTCTTTGCCCTGATCTTCATCAGTGCGATTCCTGACTTCGGGCATCTCGATGCTGTCGGCCATCTCATGATCCTAGGCATTCTCGCGGCCGGCATGATCCGCGGTGTCTCCGCAGTTGGGCCACTCGCCCGGCCGCTGGGATCGACCACAGCACGAGATGCCGCCACCTGTCTCATCCTCTACGTCGGCTGCTTTATCCTCATGACCGGTGCTTACTATGGCCTGCACTGGGTCGAATATGGTTGACGCGGCGGTACTTGATCAGGCGACTTGCACCCGTCGCGTCCTGACATTCGCACCGATGTTTAGGCTGGCCTATTTATTAACTGGGTGCTGGCGCGCGCGCTGACCGAGCCGGCCCGGTTATCAGACTCGACGGATGGCTTATATCGCGAATGTCCTCGAAGACAGCTCAGCATGCCGAACCTTCACGGCGGCAAGCTTGTTCACGTGCTTGTCGCTTGATCCGGTGCTGGAAGTTGACACTCACTCAAATTATAGCCCGGCCACGCATGACCCGATGCTTATCTACCTCCGGCCACGAGGGTTTCATCACCGCATAACGGTTCTGCCTTGATCAGCCCGGCAGCAGGACGTGATCCATCAAATGGATGACACCGTTGGACTGACACACGTCGGCGCTGGTGACAGTCGCAACATCTCGCTTCACGTCGGTCAGCATGATGGTGCTCGGAGAACCGATCGTCGCTACGAGCGGCACACCGACTACGGTCATCAAGGTCGCTGTGCCACCACCCGCGGTATCCGAGAAGCCTGACGAGGCCTCGTTCGTGCGCTGGATGCAGGGAGGTGCTGCGCGGCCAATATCTGGTCGGCAGTCGATGCCGCCCTCACATCGTGCGCATCTCGAGGCGCGGCTGCTGGACCGCAACGTGTCCGCGCCGCTCGCTACATTCCGACGCTACAGCGCCGCCAATGCCCTGACGGCCGCCGCGAGCGATGATGCCTGCACGTCCGGTGCTCGCATCGTGCTGGCGAATGGCCGGTCCGCCGAGACATAGGCCCCAACGCAGCCTGCCGCCTTAGCCCCATTGATGTCCCAGGGATGCACCGCCACCAGAGCCATCCGGCTCAGCCGCACGCGGCATTGCCGCGGCGCATGGGCATAGACTTCGGGACGCGGCTTGAACAACCTGATTTGCTCCACGGACACCACCCGTTGGACCAGCTCGTCCAGCCCCGCCTCTCGCAACATGGATGTGGTGCCTCTTTCGCTGCCGTTGGTCAGCAGGATCGAGCGCATCCGGGCCTGCGCCACGAGACGCAACGCCTCCCTCGCATCCGGACGAGCGGGCAAGTGCTTGAACTGCGCCAGCAAGGCCTGCCGTGCTGCGCGCGGCGGGGCGAGGTCCTGTTCGCCCAGCACCTGATCCAGAGCTCCCTCCATCACGGTGACGAACGGCTTGAAGTCGCCGGAGGCGGTCAGGGCGAGGGCGTCGCGCACCGCGGTGGCATACCAGCTCTCCAGACCCGCCGATGGCAAGCCGAGCGCCATCAGCGAGGGGCGCATCGGGTCCAGCGGGAACATCGTTCCGATCGCATCGAAGGCGACAACTTTTGGCCGCTTTGGCTTGCCCCAACCGAACATTGCTCATCTCTTGAACTGCTTCGTGTCCATAACACACGCGGCGGGAGGGTGATGCATCGTCGGTGTCCGGGCCACCCGACAGCATCCGCGCGTCGACTGAGCCGGCGGCATGGAAGCCGATCGCTTTCCGTGTTGGGGTGTACAGCGATCATGTTGCAGGGGCCCGCTGGCCGGACGAGGCGGCTAGCCGCCTCGTGTGGTCCGAGGCTCGGCCTTCCAGGCCACGATCGCCGCGTCGGTGAACCAGACCGTGAGGCTGCCGCGCTCGCGAAGAGCCGCATCAAACGCTGCCGAGTTCGTCACCCTGTGCCGCTGCTTGGGGAGGTGATGGCGACGGTCAATGTTGGCCTTGAACGGCACGATCAGGACCTCTGGGGAACATGGACAGGCCAGCTGGCGCTATCAGCCCGCATCAGCAGGGCGCCTGCCGACGGATCCCTGCAACACGATCCGTACTCGTCACAACCTAATCGTCTCCGCTTGCCCTACGCCGCACCGACGTCGCCAAGGCATCTTGCATCGCGCTCAACATCATGCAGATCGGCGGACGCGTGCAAGCCAATTACGGTCGAGTCGTTATGTTCGACGACCGAACGAGATGGCGGGCGAGGAAGTCGTCGGTCGCACCGAACAGGGTGAGCCAGGAGTGCTCCCGCAGGAGGTCATGGATCTCATCAGGGATCACCAGTTGCTCGACGTCGACCCCATGCTTGCGAAGCGCGGTGATCAGCTCCACCGATTGAGAGAAGGGAACGTTGCGGTCGTCATCCGCGTGAACCAGCAGCACGGGGGAATGCCACTGGTCGACTGTCGCCATGGCCGAGGAGTCGAAAGCAAGCTGGCCGGCGTTGGCCGGCGCACCTGACCGATCAAGATCAGGCAGCATGGTCCGCCAGTCATGCACGCCGGCGTAGTCGATCCCCGCGGCCAGAAGGCCCGAAGCGCGCGCGAGCCCCAGCGCGGTCATCAGCCCACCGTAGCTTCCACCCCAGATACCGATCCGGGCAGGGTCCACGTCCGGACGAGAGCGCAGGTAGCGCGCTGCGCCCAGGATGTCGTTCAACTCACTGGCGCCGCTCGCCCCGAAGTTCAGCGGCGCCCGGAAGTCCAGGCCATAGCCGATGCCGCCGCGATAGTTGACCGACAGAACCGTATAGCCTTCGTCGGCGAGATACTGGTTCATCGCATACATGAAGCTGTAGGCGTCCATGGGATGCCAGCCGAGGAGCATCTCGCGGGACGGGCCGCCATGGAAGAAGAGCATGGCCGGACCGGGCGCGTCTCGGCGGTCGGGCGGCGGCAGGAAGAGCTGGGCGTGGATGGCCAGACCGTCGGCGGCAGCGAACACCACCGGCTGAGGCTCGACCAGCCGGGCGGCCGGGAACGCCTTGGGGATGGCACCAGGGGCGAGGTCGGTCGCGGTTCCGTCCAGTATCCTGACGGGCCGCATGGGATTGCGCGCGTCTCCGTGTAGCGCGAGCACCTGCGCGTCGCTGGAGAGGACCGGATAATCCTCGATGCTCGCGCCGCGGGTCAAGGCGTGAGGAGCGCCGCCGGCGACGCCCACCTCCCACAGGTGCCAGCGATCCGTCTCCTCCGCATTGGCCGAGTAGACGATGCGGCTCCGGTCGGGGCTGAGGGCGGTGTTGAATACCTCGTAGGCGCCGGGCGTGAGCTCGCGCACCGGGCCTCCGGCCGCCGGCACGGCATAGAGATGCGCCCAGCCCGTCCGCTCCCAGGGAAAGACGATGCGGTCGCCCGCGCTCCACATCAGGGCCCTGTCGCTGAGGAGAGGGTAGAAGACGCTGCCCGGGCCGGGTGCGGCCCCCCAGATGCGGTGTGCGGCACCCGTCGTCGGGTCGGCGATCCAGATGGACCAAGGCTGGCCCTGGCGGCGGTTGAACAAGAGGCTCGCAGCACCCGCCGGTACGCGGACGAAGGCGAGACCGCGCCCGTCCGGTGACCATTCCGGTGCCCGATCGGTGTCGAAGCTCGGCTGCACCCAGGTGATGAGGTGATTGCCTACGTCGTAGACTCCGATCAAGCTGTGATCCGTGCGAGTGCTGACGAAAGCGAGGCGCGTTCCATCCGGAGACC
>CAXTGN010000423.1:3508-4940 GCA_964243455.1 uncultured Acidobacteriaceae bacterium | reverse complement strand
GATGGCCTCCGGAAAACGCAGATTACGATAAAGATTGCCGCAGTCCGGATCGTCAGGGTTGGGGACGATAGGGAACTCCTGTTCCGCCTGCCACTCCATGATGCGGTCGCGGCGCGGCGGGGAGTAATCCCGGCCTTCCACCTGGACCAGCATCTGCCGGGCGTCCTCGTCGGACAGGTCGTTGTCCTTGCTGAGTTCGGCGAGAACCTCATCGTCGGTCAGGAAGTGGCGCGCGATCATGACGAAGGTCAGCCGGCCGTAGTGCCCGATGTCCTCGCCCCGGTCCAAGGCATCCAGCAGGTGCGCCATCATGCTGTCTTCCCGGAGTGCCTCGATGCCACGAACCTCCGGTTCCCCGACGGGATGGCCCTCAGGCGATTGCGCAGCGGGCTGCTTCTCGCGGTCCATCGAGCCCGGTTCCACGAAATGCGTCCCACCTGGATCCGGCCGTGCCGTGCTGCCGGTCCCCTTGGGAGCGACCTCTTCGGCGCCGGCTTTCGATGACCGGGTGTCATGCTCAACCGTGCTTTTCGTCCCCGCACCCTTGGCCTTCAGCTTGGCGAGCTCCGCTTCGGCGCGTTCGGCTCGCTCCACAGCATGCCGAACCGCTTCGCCCTGCTCGTCCATCACAGGCTCGTCCCGTTCTATCGTGCGCTCTCCCATTTGTGCCTTCCCGAGCTCTTCAACCGCGTTTTTGCGGTAAGAGCGATCCATTTCGTTACAGGATGCCCGTTGCACCCGCCTATATATGTAGATGCAGATCCACCGAAAGTTGGAGCATTTTTGGGCGAAAAAAAGGCGAACAAATCGCTGGTCAAATGTCACGCGTTTCCGCTACACTGCAGGTCGCCCAAAGCACAAGCATCGCTTAGACGCAGATGGGGTTTCTGCGATGCTTCTCCGCCCGGCCCTGTGAGTTCAGATGCCCCGTTTCGCCTCTCGCCGTCCGATCGTATCCCTGCTCTCTATCGCAGCCTGCCTGATGCTGGCAGCCGCCGGGATGCACCGGGGTGTTCGTGCCGGTACCGATGCGGAGGCAGCCAAGGACGCACGGCAGGTATACCAATCCAAGGTGGCCGCTTATTACTCCTACAAGTTTGGAGCGGGTACGCCCTTTCTGCCTTCCAACGCGACGACCGATACAGGCGAATTCGTAGAGGCCGGGAACTTTACCAATGCGGCATATTGCGGGCACTGCCACCAGGCCGCAGCCGCCCAGTGGCGCGAGTCCGCGCACTCCAACTCCAACCGGGCACCCTGGTATCAGCGCAATGTGCAGCTACTGAAGGCGGAAAAAGGGACCGAGCCCATGCGTCACTGTGAGGGCTGCCATGACCCCATCGCGGTGCTGTCCGGGCAGTTGACCGCGGGCAAGCCCACGAATCACTCGTACGACGCCGACGGCATCACATGCACGGTCTGCCACTCGATC
>CAXTGN010000423.1:0-3498 GCA_964243455.1 uncultured Acidobacteriaceae bacterium | reverse complement strand
CACACGTGGCACGGGCAGCTACGTCATGGGCGTGCCGGCCGTGCTCGTGGACGAGAACAATCAGCCCATCACGCGCCCGGTCAGCGATGCGGAGATCCTGGCCCATCTCGACCGCCATTCCAAGGCGGTGATGAAGGACTTCTATAAGACGCCGGAGTTCTGCGCCAGCTGCCATAAGGCCGCGCTGCCGCGCCAGTTGAACGACTATAAGTGGCTTCGTGCCTTTTCCGTGTATGACGAGTGGCAGGCGTCTTCCTTTGCCAAGCAATCGCCCCTGCCCTTTTACGTGAAGGATTCGGTCTCCACCTGCCAGACCTGCCACATGCAGCGGGAAGCGCTTACCGGTGTTGGCGCGGATCGCGATCCGGGCGCCAAGCAAGGCAAGCTGGCCTCGCATCGGTGGCTGGGTGGGAACACGTTGATTCCGGCCTACTACGGCTATTCCACGCAATCGGAGAAGATCATCGCGTACCTGAAGGCGAACGTCCTGAATGTCGACGTGTTCGGCCTCGAGCGTGAGGGTCACGAGGGCGACGTGAACGCGGTGGTTGCGCCGCTCGGCGCGAGTGCCTTCAAGGTTGCCGCCGGGGAACGCCTGACGGCAGATGTTGTGATTCAGAACAAGGGCGCCGCGCACAGCCTTGTACCCGAACAGCGCGACATGTACGAGTCCTGGGTGAACTTTACGGTCAAGGATTCCGGGGGAAAGGTCATCGCCGAGAGTGGGTTCCTGAAGCCCTCGGGCGACCTGGATGAGCGTGCCCACAGCTTTACCAACCGGCTCATCAACGTAAAGGGCGGAACCAACGACCTGCACCAGGTCTGGGATAACCGCGTGGTGGCGTACAACAACTCCATCCAGTCTGGCCGCTCGCAGCTTGTGCGCTACAGCTTCCGCATGCCCGCCGAGGCGAACGGCGCCGTTACGCTGACGGCCACGATCAAGTATCGCCGCTTCGACCAGCATTTCATCGACTTCGCGATGAGCAAGGATCACTACCCCGAGCCCGTGGTCGACATGATCTCGACCAGCCGCACGATCCACGTCGGCGACAACGCGACGGCAGCGCCACTCGAGAACGAAAACAAGGAGTGGATGCGCTGGAACAACTACGGTATTGCGCTTCTGGATGCGCTGCAATACCAAGCGTCGCTCGCCGCCTTCCAGCACGTGGCCAAACTCCGGCCGGACTACGCTGACGCCTTCACCAACATGGCCATCGTCGAGATCCAGTGGGAGCGCTACAGCGAGGCCCGGCCCAACCTGGCCAAAGCTCTGGAGCTTGCACCCAACAACGCTCGCGCCCTGTACTACCGCGCACTGGTGGAGCGGAACGAAGGCAATCTCGATCTGGCCATCAACGATTTCGGCGAGGTCCTGAAGACCTTCCCACGGTCCAAGGACGCGCATCGCGAGCTTGGCTTCTCGCTCTATCAGGAGCACAAGTACCCCGAGGCGCTTGCACAGTACCAGGCTCTGCAGGCCATCGATCCGGACGACCTGGCGGCGCACTACAACCTGTCCATCCTGAGCCGGCGACTCGGCATGAAGGAACAGGCGGCGAAAGAGGCTGCCTACTTCGCCGACCAGAAGGACGATCCGATGGCCAGCACCTTTGCTCTTGAGTTCCTGCGCAAGCACAATGAGATCGCTAATGAGAGCGTTCCGTGGCATGCCCACGATCTGACGGGAGATGCCAAGGCGGTCCCGGCGGGAACAGCGGTCGTTCCGGACACCGCTGGGGCCGGGGCTGGCGGCAGGTGAACGCTTTGGGTGGTTCCGACTTTCTAAACGGCTTGCGTGGAAGAACCACGAAACACAGCAGTACGCTTACAGGTGCCATGAAAGATTTGCTTTACGGGCTATTTCTTTGTACGGGCCTCGGGGTCACGACGGCTCGTGCGCAAAATCCCACGCCATCTCCGTTGGAGCACCAGGCTGAGCCTCCGGTAGAAGGTTCGCAGGGACCGGCACATGGTGGTTCCTCAACCGCCGGAGCCCATGCTGCAGTGCTCGACTCGCAGCACCGGCCCATCACGGCCGGGGGCTTTGTGACCAGCGGTCCCGTGGTCTTTAAAGACGTGGCGCAGGCAGCGGGACTGGGCGGCTGGAGCCATCACATGGGCACAGCGGGCAAGGGCTCCATCCTGGAAACGGTCGGATCCGGGGTAGCCCTGCTGGATTATGACAACGACGGATGGCTCGACATCTATCTCGTGAACGGATCCACAGTGGCCGCGGAGACAGGGAAGGCCGCCCCGCCCCACGCTGCGCTATTCCATAACAATCACGACGGTACCTTCACCGATGTCACGGCAAAGGCCGGTGTCGCGAACGATCGCTGGGGTTTCGGCGCCGTGGTGGGTGACTTCGATAACGACGGCTGGCCGGACATCTTCGTTTCCAACTACGGCAAGAGCCGCCTGTTTCATAACAATCACAACGGCACCTTCACCGACGTGGCCGAAGCGGCTGGCGTGACGGTCGGCGGCTGGTCTACGGGCGCCACCTGGGGCGATTTCGACGGAGACGGCTACCTTGACCTGTTTGTGCCCGGGTACGTGCACGCCGATTCTGTGGAGCAGATGCAGCCGGGCGCCTCAGGGGCCTCGTCGTTTTGCGAGTTCCGGGGCGTCAAGGTGATGTGCGGGCCAAGGGGCCTTCGCGGCGAAGCCGATCACCTGTTTCACAACAACGGTAACGGTACCTTCACCGATGTCAGTGAGAACGCCGGGGTCAACGACAAGAATCACTATTACGGCCTCGCCTCGCTGTTCATCGACGTGAACGGGGATGGGAAGCCGGATCTGCTCGTCGCGGACGATTCGACCCCGAACTATCTCTACCTGAACAAGGGCGACGGCACGTTTGAGGACGCCAGCTTTGCGTCGGGTTATGCCTTGAATGAGAGTGGCCGCGAGACGGCGAGCATGGGCATCGCCGCCGGTGATCTTACCCACAGCGGGCGCGTTGACCTGTATAACACCACCTTCTCTGACGACTACAAGCCGCTGTATCGCAACGACGGCGATGGCAACTTCACCGACGTCGCCTACCAGGAAGGCATCGCGGAGGCGACAATCCCCTTTTTAGGCTGGGGTACGAGCTTCTTTGACTTCGATAACGACGGCTGGCTGGACCTGATGTTCGTCAATGGCCACGTCTACCCGCAGGTGGATCAGCAGAACTGGGGCACGACCTGGGCGCAACGTCCCGTGCTCTTCCACAGTGAAGGCGGCAAGCTGAAGATGGTGCCCGCCGTGGAAGGTACAGGTCTGGCGAAGATCGCCACGGCACGGGGCATGGCCTTCGGCGATCTCTTCAATGACGGCCATGTGGATGTGGTCGTGAACAATATGGACAGCACGCCGTCGGTCTTCCGCAACGTGGTGAACAACAGCAATCACTGGATTGCCTTCCATTTGGTGGGTCAGCCGGCGACGGAGCCGGGTAAACCGGGCAGTCCGCGTGATGCAGTGGGCGCCACCGTGTGGGTC
>CAXTGN010000422.1:229-4949 GCA_964243455.1 uncultured Acidobacteriaceae bacterium | reverse complement strand
GATCGAGATGAGCGGGGACGGCGGTGCGATGGTCGGCAAGGTCGGTTCCTCGTGGTGGGCGTAAAGGCCTGACAGAGGTCCTGTCGCCCAGGCAACATCCATTAGAATACGCTGGCGGCCGGAAGTTGCAGGTCCTGCCAGTGGCGAAAAAGCACTGGTTTTCGTGCCCCGCAAAGGGCATGGTGCTATGCCTTGCCGCGTGCTACGCCCGACGGGTGGGACGGCCCTGCCGGAAACAGGAGCGATGTCGCCACCGTGACAGCGAGCAGGCTGACGATGATCGCCAGTGACGTGATCGGGCCGATGGCAACCCAGTGCGCCGCAAGCATCTTGAGCGCGGCGAAGCTAAGCAGGGCCGAAAGTCCGTAGTGCAGAAAACGCAGGCTGGTCAGCATCGCGGCAAGTAGAACATAGAGGGAGCGCAATCCCATCACAGCCATGATGTTGGAGGTGTACGCCAGGAAGGGCGTTCGCGTGATGGACAGGACAGCGGGAATGGAATCGAGCGCAAACACCACGTCCGTAAGCTCCACGGCAACCAAAGCCAACAACAGAACGGTGGGCATCAGCGTGCCGTTTTCGCGGGCCAGAAAGCTCGTTTGGCTCGCGCTGACAGGCTGAACGCGGGTGAGCCACTCGAGCCAGGTGGGGGGCTTGTTTTCGTCCTTCTTCTTCTGGGGGAAGAGCAGGCGGATGGCCGCGACCAGGAGGATGGCCCCGAAAATGTACTCGATCCAGGCAAAACGTTCCAGGAGCCGGAGGCCGGCGGCGATAAAGGCGCCTCGCATAAGGATGGCGCCGGCCACGCCCCAGAAGAGAACCTTCTGCTGACGACCTTCCGGGATCTGAAACGCCCGGAACAGGATTAAGAAAACAAAGAGGTTATCGACCGAAAGGGCCTCTTCGATGGCGTAGCCCGCGAGGTACTGCGTCGCCGCAACAGCATGCACGGTGCGCCAGAGAAACCCTGCAAAGACCAGGGAAGCAGTCACCCATAACGCGGTGGCGTAGAGGGCCCGGCGGTGGGTGTCGTGGATGCGCTGGGCCATCAGCCATTCCAGCGCGAGCAGCAGGAACAGGGCGGCGTGGAAGCCCAGCCAATGGGAGAGAGGTGTCATTCAGTAGGTAATTTGATGTGCAAATGGGTGCTCTGAAACGCGTTTTAGAGCGTTGAAGTGAGGTTCTGCACGGACTTGGAACGATTTGCCGCGAAGTAGCGAAAAAACGCATAGAAATGCGTTTCTGCACACCTTTGCTTTTGAGGTTTCGCTCGGACGACAGGCTTGTGCCTACCCACCCCCGGCGAACCACAGGGGTCCTTCGCTGCGCTCAGGATGACGGGGTGGTGGGGCGTCGCTCGCTGTGCGGCGGTTGAGAATTGTGGGCCGTCGGAGATTAGTGGGCGTTGATGAGGCGGATCAGGGCGAGAAAGATGTCCGCGGAAACCTGGAGGCTCCCTGCGCTGAGCTTGTCGAGGGTGTCGCCCTCGTGATGGTGGTAGGCCTCCGGGTCCGCCTCGGTGCCGTACTCGTAGTCGATCACGTCCAGGACGGGGACGCCGCGGTCCTTGAAGGGCAGGTGGTCGTCCTGGATGGCCATGCCGTCGGGGGAGACGTAGCGGGCGTGCCCGGTGTCCTTGGCAGCTTCGACGAGGGCAGCCTGGAGCCAGGGGGTGGAGCTGCGTTCGCGGTCGATTTTGAGCTCCTTCCAGCCGATCATGTCGGCGAGGACAAAGGCCTTGATGCGCGTCAGGGTGCCGTCCCCGGACCATTTTGCGGCCAGGTGGCGGGTGCCGTACAGCTGATCGGACTGGTTGGACCAGTCTCCGGAGACGGACTCTTCGCCGTCGTCAAAGAGCAGCCAGACGGAGTAGCCGGCCGGCGGGTGCTCGCGGAGGTATTGGCCGATGGCGATGAGGAGCGCGGAGGTGCAGGCGCCGTCGTTGGCGCCGACGAAGTTGATGTCGCGGAGGTTGTAATTTGTCTCGTAATGCGACGCAAGGACGATGACCCCGTCCTTTTTCCCGGGGAACTTGACCAGCAGGTTGTGCATGGTCTGGGGGCCGGCCGGGGTGTTGGCGACGAAGGTGTCGTCGACGAAGTTGCCTTTGGCGGCCTCGGGGGCGAAGTGGTCCGCGATGAAGCGGCGCGCGGCGGTATGGCCAGGGGAGCCGTTGAAGCGTTTGGGGGCGACGGCGAGGAACTGCTGGGTGAGTTGCAGGACGTGTCCGCCGGAGACGGCGGCCTGGGCCTGGGACGTTTGGGGTAGGGCAAAGGCAAAGGCGAGGGCGAGGGGGGTTAAGGTTCGCCAAGGTGCGGCGCGGTGGACGTTGCGGGAAAATGTCGGGGGCTTAGAAAGCAGGTTCCCCGTGCGGGGAATGACAAGCAAGAAAGGCAAAAGCAGGTTCCCCGTGCGGGGAATGACAAGCGAAAAGGACAAAAGCAAACGCAACAGCCACCGCAGATTCCCTTCGGGAATGACAAACAAAAAGGGCAAATGCAAACGCAACCTTAGATTCTCTTCGGGAATGACAAGCAAGAGAAACAAAGGCAGAAGCAGGGTAGGGGCGGGCAGGCGGATCATGCGGCGGCCTTGAGCTTGCGGTTGCGCCGGGTGGGGTGGACGAAGAAGGCGACAGCGACTCCCAGGAAATAGAGGCCAAGCATCGGGGTTGCGAAGAGGCACATACCGATTGGATCCGGGGTGGGGCAGATTACCGCTGCGACCAGGAAAATGGCGAGAATTGCATAGCGTGAATGCTTGAGAAGAAAGCGGGCATCCACGATGCCAAACAGGGCGAGGAAAAAGATCAGAATCGGAAGTTCAAAGGACACCCCAAGCCCAAGAATGACAGCGAGAAAAAAGCCTGTGTAGTCCTCAATGGTGAGGATGGGGTGAAAGGCTTTGCCGAAGTCCAGAACAAGAACCTGGATCGCCTTGGGCAGCACCCAGCGGTAGCCAAACCAGGCTCCCGAAAGAAACAGGCCGATGGTGGCGAACATGAACGGCCAGATGTACTTCTTCTCGTTGGCGTAGAGGCCCGGGGAGATGAAAAGCCAGACCTGGTAGAGGATGAAGGGCGAGGCGAGGATGGCGCCTCCCACGAAGGCGGTCTTGAGGTAGAGATTGAGGCCGTCGGTGGGGTGGGTGAAGTTGAGCTTGAGGCCGAGGTCGGTAACGGGCTTCTGCACGTAGTTGTAGAGCCGGACGTGGAAGGCATAGGCCACGGCGAAGCCGAGTGCAAGGAAGCCGACGCACCAGAAGAGGCGGGTGCGAAGCTCTTCGAGGTGCTCCATGAGGCTCATGCCGGGGAGATCGGCGCGATCCTGGACGGAGGAGCGGGCGCGGTCGATGAGCTGGTCTGTTGGGCTAGTCGCCATGCGCGATGCTTTCTGATTCCGACGCCGACGACCCTGCGTGCGACCCGTTGGCCGGCGCTTCGGGGATGGCGTTGACGAGGCCGGACAGGGCGTTGGGGCGGCTGCTGCGTGGGGTTGGAAGGCCTGTGGCGGGGGGCATCATGTTGAGATTGCCGGAAGTAGCGATAGGGACGGGGCGGGCGCCGTCGTGCGTGAGGGTGGGTACGGCGATCGGCTCGGAGACTGGCGTGGGTTGAGCCTGGGCCTCCGGGGCGCCGCCGGCAGAATACGGGTGGCCTTCGACTACGCGCTGCGCGCTTCGCTCAGGATGACGATCTGCCGGGGGGGTGTCATGACGATCCGACAGGAGAGTGTCGGCCACATTTGGCTGATCTTGCGTTAGCGATACGGTGCGCTGCGGTTCGAGCATGGAGGGCTCGGGTGCGGGCTCGATGGCGCTGTGGCGCAGGTGGGGGTGCTCGGGTTCGGCGGGCTCGTTCAGGGGCGGTGGGATGGGCGCTGCGGCTTCCATGGCGACGATCTGCTTCTGCCGATCGGCCTGTTCGGAGGCGCGAAGCTCTTCGTCCATCTGCATTTTGAACTCGTTGGAGGCGCGGCGAAACTCGCCCATCCACTTGCCGAGCTCACGAGCCAGCACGGGCAGCTTCTTGGGCCCGAAGAGCAGAAGGGCCAGCACGAACAGGAAGATGCTGTCGGCAAAGCTTGGCATACGAATCTAGATGATACGGCCTTTGGGGTTGGCTGGGGTAGAGGTGAAGCGATGGCGCTGCGTTGGCTGGGGGTGGCGTGGAGCGATGGCGCTGCGCGTTGGCTGGGATGGCGGTGAGGCGGTCAGCGGAGGAGCGGTCAGCGGACAAGCTGTCGGCGGTGCGGCGGATGGCGCTTGGGTTGGCGGGGTGGTGGAGGAAATGGTGGTGGTGAGACAGAATGGGGAGTGATCCGTCCTATGGGAAGGATTCGACGAGCAAGGAGTGGAACGAGGATGGCGGCACTGCGTTCGGACTGGGGGAAGGGCTTTGCGACGGCGCAGGGCGACATCGTTTTCCGGGCGGTGCGGCTGTCCGTGCTGGGCGTGGCGCTGCTGCTGCTGGTGGCTTGCGGCAGCTTCTTTCAGTGCGAGAACAAGCCGGCGTGTCCGGCTTCGAGTGGAACGGGCACGGGAACTACGAATACCGGAGATTACGCGTACGTTTCCTACACGACCACGGGTGGGAGCTCGGTGGTGACGGGTTACAACGTGGCAAATGGGGCCTTGACGGCCATCAACACAGTAACGTTACCCTTTGTGCCAATCGCGATGCGGGTGAGGCGGCTACGGCTCCGCGAAGAGCGCAGTTTCG
>CAXTGN010000422.1:0-219 GCA_964243455.1 uncultured Acidobacteriaceae bacterium | reverse complement strand
TTACCGTTCGTGCCGATCGGGATGCGGGTGAACCCGGCGAATACAGAGCTCTATGTGGCGTCTGTGCCGGGCACGACCGGCCCTGGGATCTACGCCTACACCATTGGCGCGGACGGTACCTTGACCGCGGCCAACAGCGGTGCGGCGCTGGTGACCGACCTGATCGGTGCGATGACGATCTCGCCGGACGGTAACCACCTCTACACCGTGCAGAGCACG
>CAXTGN010000421.1:0-4951 GCA_964243455.1 uncultured Acidobacteriaceae bacterium | reverse complement strand
GAGGTGTTGGCCGGGCGGCGGACGAAGGAGTCGGCTGCGGGCGTCCTGAGCATCAGTCTGCGGCAGACCGAACGTCTGCTGGCCAGGTATCAGGATGGTGGCGGCGCGGCGCTGATCCATAAGTCACGCGGACGGCCTGCGAGCAACCGGATGGACGCGGGCCTCCAGGATTATGTGTTGGAGCTGGTGCGCCAGAGTTACCGCGACTTCGGCCCGACGCTGGCGGCCGAAGCTCTTGCCGAGCGGCATGGCGTGGAGGTCTCGCGCGAGACGCTGCGCAAGTGGATGGTCGAAGGCGGCCTGTGGCTCTCGCGCAAGCAGCGCCGTATGTTCCACCAGCCACGTCCGCGGCGTGAGAGCTACGGTGAGCTGGTGCAGATCGATGGCTCCGACCACCGGTGGTTCGAAGGCCGCAGTGAGCCCTGCACGCTGTTGGTCTTCATCGATGACGCGACCAGCCGGCTCATGCATTCGTTCAGAGCGAGAGCACGGACTCCTACTTCGGGGCGCTGCGCGGTTATCTCGTGACCCACGGCTGCCCCGTCGCGTTCTACTCGGACAAGCACTCCGTCTTCCGGCCTACGAGTCCGAACACCAAGGGGACCGGCACCATGACACAGTTCGGACGTGCGCTCGCAGAGCTGAACATCGAGATCCTCTGCGCCAACTCCAGCCAGGCCAAGGGCCGCGTGGAACGAGCGAACCGGACACTGCAGGACCGGCTGGTGAAGGAGCTACGGCTTGCCGGTATCAGTCACATCGACGCCGGCAACGCCTTCCTGCCCGGCTTCATGGAGCGCTTCAACGAACGCTTCGCAGTGCAGCCGACTCGTTCCGAAGACCTGCATCGGAGGCTACAGCTTGCGCCAGATCGCTTGAATGATGTGTTGTGCCATCGCGAGCAGCGCTACGTCGGCGCCCAGCTCACGCTGTCGTACGACCGTAGGCAGATCATCCTGGAACGGAACGAAACCACAGAAGAGCTTGCAGGCAAGTATGTCGAACTCTACGACTTCGCAGACCGGCCGCTGGAGATCCGCTGGAACGGCAAGCAGCTTCCCTATCGCACCTTCCGCAAAAACCAGCGCGTCACGCACGCTGCAGTGGTCGAGAACAAACGTCTGGGCCATGCGCTTGCGATCGTGAAGGCCCAACAGGACCGAAAGCTCGAGGCGAAGGTGCTAACCAACACCGAGAAGACGGGCTACAAGAAACGCCCTCGTCAGATCTACGGCCCAGACTTCATCGAAGAACGCGCGCCCGCACGCCGACGGCGGGCTTACACTGACAAAACCGCTTTGCACAGCGAACGACAAAACTGCGTTGCAGCAACATCCTTTGTAGCGCCAGAACCAGTTCAGCTTTGCAATGCAACATTGCACGTATCGCCCAAGTAGAAATTGTTCTGGCGCACATTTGGTGATTCTTCCCGGTGCCCTTGCGTGGTGGCCGGAAGTCTCTCGGATCAGACCTGATTGAGCACGCGGAGACGGAGAAGATCGAAGCCGGCGCGGCCGTACATCTGTCGCTTAATGAGCTTGAGTCGATGCACTTGGCCTTCGACGTGCCCTGACAGCAAGGATCAACGTATCACCCACGGCCGTTGTCGAGAACAAACGCTTTGGTCTGCGCTCGCCATTATGAGTGAGGGCACCGTACCGATAAACGGAGCCGGTGCTGAGAAAGACAAGCCGTCGTAGTTTAGCGGTTGCCCTCAGGGAAGTCCCGCCACTGTCTGTCCTCTATCAATCGAACCAGAGTCACAGCGTAGGTTCGGCGCAGTTCTTAAGGTGAGTAAGCCTCGCTCACGGTGAGCAACGCTTACTCACCTATTTTCATTTGGCGACTTCTGGTCTTCTGCAACTGCCGGGAGACCGTGATCTCTCTGCGCGTGACTGTCCATCCTTGTCACCAAAATCGGAGCCTTCATCATGAGCTATGCAAGCGTAAATCCGTATACGGGCGAACTACTAAAGAGCTTCACCCTCCATACTGACGCGGAAATGCAGGACGCGCTGAAACGCGCGAATGAACGCTTCAGCTCCTTTGGCACGCTCGCTGAGAGAACCGCGATCCTTAGACGAGCGGCGGACCTCATGATCGAACGGCGTGAAGAGCTCGCGGCTTTGGTTACCATGGAAATGGGCAAGCGGATTCACGAAAGCCGGGATGAAGTAGATCTGAGCTCCAAGATCCTCGCTTACTATGCCGAGCATGCCTCCCGCTTCCTTGCTATACGAACTCTCGAATCTACTGTGGGAGAAGCCTGGGTGGAGTTCGAGCCCATTGGGGTTGTGATCGGGGTCGAGCCTTGGAACTATCCCTACTATCAGCTCGTCCGTTTCGTTGGACCGAGTTTCGCCCTGGGGAATACGATTTTGATGAAGCATGCTTCAGGTGTACCGCAATGCGCTCTGGCGTTCGAGAAGCTTTTGACTGACGCCGGCGCTCCAGACGGTGCGTACAGAAATCTCTTCTTATCCCCTGACCAAGTGAGCAAGCTCATCGAGGATCCACGAGTGCAGGGTGTCGCACTGACAGGGTCTGAGAGAGCCGGGGAATCGCTGGCGGCACAGGCTGGAAAGCAGCTGAAGAAGGCAACAATGGAGTTGGGTGGAAACGACGCCTTTATCGTGCTTGAAGATTTTGACCCGAAGCTCGCTGCCAAATTTGCTGTCCAGGGACGCATGACAAATGCAGGGCAGGCATGTGTCGGGTCCAAACGCTTCATCGCTGTCGATGCGATCGCAGACGCCTTTTTGGCCGAAGTGGTGAACCTCTTGGCTAACTACGTCCCTGGTGACCCCACCAATGAAGCCACAACGCTCGCCCCGTTGTCTTCAAAGACCGCGCAAAGCCATCTGCTGGAACAGGTGAATGCCGCAGTCGCGAGCGGGGCGACGTTGCTCGTGGGCGGAAAGGCGCCAACTGGACCGGGTGCGTTCATGCTTCCGACTGTGTTGACCGACGTTAGTTCATCAAACCCGGCTTACCGCCAGGAGTTCTTCGGGCCCGTCGTTCTCTTTTTTCGAGCGAAGGACGAGGAGGAAGCCCTCGCCATTGCAAACGACTCGCCCTTCGGGCTGGGTGGCTCGATCTGCACGTCCGATCCGGAGCGGGCGCGGAGGCTCGCGTCAAAGCTTCAATCCGGAATGGTCTTCCTAAACTTTTCTGCATTGACCACGCCTGAACTCCCCTTCGGCGGAATCAAGCGCTCCGGATTCGGTAGAGAACTCTCAAGCTTCGGTATTGAAGAGTTTGCCAATAAGAAAATGATTTGCGTTGTGGATCCAACCAAGCTAACAAGTGTGGTCGCGTGAAGCACACGTTACCAGTGTGTTCCGAATCACTGATGGGGTTCGCGAGTTGGCGGGATTGATCTGTCCTTTCTTCCGAGCGCGTGTCCTAGATAGGAATGGGTGATCTATTTGTTCAAGCTGATGGAGTTCGTTGGAAGTGTCAGCGCGTTCGCGCTTCGCGTTCTAGTCGACTTGTTACGGCCACCCTTTGAAGGCGCACAAGTCATGCGTCAGATCGCCGAAGTGGGATATAGGTCACTGCCCCTCCTCATTGCAGCCGGCTTTGCTCTTGGTGCCGTGTTGACTCTTCACACGAGGAGCACTCTGGTGACGTTCGGAGCCAGCTCAATGATCCCGACCGTCCAGTCTTTGGCCTTCTTCCTCGAGATCGGCCCGCTCGTAGCGGGACTTCTGTTAGCTGGAAGGGCAGGTTCCGGAATTGGCGCAGTGCTTGCAAATATGCGGGCCACGGTGCAGGTTGACGGTATCGAATCGCTTTCCATCGATTCTTTCAAATTCCTCGTTGTTCCCCGAGTTGTAGCTTGTGTGGTCGCTTTGCCCATCTTGACCTTATTTACAGATTTCTCAGGCTTGATGGGAGGATTTCTCACGGAATTCTTGTCTTCCAAGACGTCGTTTTACCTTTACATCACTCGGGCATTCTCGAGCCTGGACCTGTCCACTTTTATACCGCCAACCCTGAAGACTTCAGTCTTCGGATTCATCATCGGAGTGGTGTCCGCCTACTTCGGCTACACCATGAACGAGGGAGCCCAAGGTGTCGGAAAGGCGGCAACATACAGTGTTGTCGTCTCTTCGCTGCTGATCATTCTTTCCGACGTCATCCTGATCAAGTTCATCTTCTTCGCGTTTCCGAACAACGCCCTATGAGCGAACGAGTGAAGCCAGCAGTCGTTTTTGATCACGTCTCGAAAGCGTTCGGGGCCAAGCAGATCTTGCGCGACATATCCTTCGCAGTGCCTTCCGGAGAAATCCTATGCATTCTTGGACGGAGCGGCACTGGCAAGAGCGTCACGCTGAAGCTTTTAATGTCTCTCATCAAACCGGATCAAGGGAAGATCTGGGTGGAGGACGACGAGATCACCTGCTTGAAAGAAGAAGGCACCTCGAAAGTGAGGCGGAAGATGGGATTCCTGTTTCAAGATGCGGCACTCTTCGATTCCTTGACCCTCTACGAGAACCTGGCGCTTCCTCTTCGTCGGCTTACAAACAAACCACAGGATGAGATCGACGCAATCATCGAAAAGGTCTTAGGGCAGGTGCAATTGGGTGGGGATAAGGATAAGATGCCGGCCTCGCTCTCCGGTGGCATGCGGAAACGTGCCGGCCTCGCACGCGCTCTTGTGCTCGAGCCCAAGATCCTGCTTGCTGACGAACCGAGCAGCGGTCTGGATCGAATTACGGCGGCAGAGATCGATGAGCTGCTGCTACTGCAGAAGAGAGAGCGTCAGACCACGGTGATTGTTGTCACTCACGACGTTCATGGCGCACGTCGGGTTGGTGATCGGTTCGCCGTGTTTGATAAGGGGCATCTCGTAGCTTTTGGAACCGCTTCAGAAGTGGAACAAAGTGAAGACGAAACGGCTCGCAAGCTAATCTCGGAGTTCTAACCCATGAGGAATCGAAACGTC
>CAXTGN010000420.1:2878-4963 GCA_964243455.1 uncultured Acidobacteriaceae bacterium | reverse complement strand
TTCAGAAAACCAGCTTCGCCAATATGGTGGCGTGCTTCTTTCCGCTCTACGATGCGACGGATGAGCTGGCGTAATTGCTCGTCGCTCTGCCCGCTGCGAAGTGGGCCGCTGAGGTCATGATCGCTTTGCGAGAACAGGCAGGTGCGTACCTTCCCGTCCGAGGTGAGACGAATACGGCTGCAGTGCCCGCAAAAGGGATGGGACACGGGAGCGATGATGCCAATTTCGCCGCGCCCGTCGTCGAAGGTATACCGGCGAGCGGTTTCCGACAGCTGGTTTGCCGGCAGGGGGACAAGCGGGCGTACCCGGTTGAGGCGGTCTACGATCTCCTGCAGCGGAACAACGGTCTCAGGGCTCCAGACCCGGTCTTCTTCCAAGGGCATGAATTCAATAAAACGGACGATTACACCTTCGTTCCGCGAGAACTCGGCGAAGGATTCGATCTGGTCCTCGTTGAAGCCGCGCATGAGAACGGCGTTCACCTTTACGGGGCCCAGACCTGCATCCTGCGCGGCACGAATACCATCGCGTACGCGTTCGAAGCTGTTGGGTACGCGCGTAATCCGGGCAAAGGTCTCCGCGTCCACGGCGTCCATGCTGACCGTTACGCGGGTGAGGCCCGCAGCCTTGAGATCCTTCGCCATGGGCGCCAGAAGATGGCCGTTGGTGGTCAACGCCAAGTCGAGCGTTCCGTCCGAGGAGAAATCAGACCGCAGAAGGGCGGTTTCGCGGATCAGATCGACCAGGCCGCGGCGCAGAAGGGGCTCTCCCCCGGTAAAACGGATCTTCTCTACACCCAGCGAGATGAAGAGCTGCAGCATGCGCGAGTATTCCGCAAGGGGGAGCTCGCCCATGGTCTCGCTGCCGTTGCCGGTGCGGCAATACACGCAGCGAAAGTTGCATCGATCAGTAACAGAGAGACGGAGGTCGGTGATCGCTCTTCCGTGGCTGTCGCGGAGACGCAATTTTGATGCATCAAAGCTGTGAGATTCCGACCCACGCCGCTCCGATCTCCGCTCAAGCAGCGGAAAGAGCGTTCCTTCGGGCATGATGGGTGCTTGGGTCGCCATAGGCCGTGGTGGTTAGATGCAGCCGTGGCCCGTAAGCTTCTTGCCGGTCGAGGCGCCCGGAGAGTTTACCGGGTGCAGACCCGATGCGGCGTTCGGGGCAGTATTGGATTTAGATCTGGATTGGATCTAGATCTGGAGTTGCTAGGCGTTTCCCTGATTGTAAGAACCGGGTGATGGCTGAGTTCATGAGGCTCAAGTGCTGTTGAGCAACTTTCAAGGGCAAGCGTTGGACTGCGATTTGGCTGCGGGGCAGGAGGTAGGGCGTGAGCTGCCGGAGCTAAACTCCCATGCCGAACTCCGGGTACTCCGGGGCGAGGCGGCGTCCCCGTTCACCCGAATGGGCGTAAAGGTCATAGGGGGTTCGCCGGTGGAACTTGTAACGTTGCCTTAGTTCGCGACCGACGACGACACTAACAGCTAGCACGGTGATTCCAGCAGAGACGAGGCCAACGTTGCGGAACACGATACGGCTCTCTGCGGCGGCGTAGTCGAGGGTATCTTCGACTCCGTGCCTGAACTTGCGAAGAGAACGGGACAGCTTCATGCGATGCATCATAGCTCACGTCTGTGGCAGGACGATAACCACGAAGGCACAACGGCCGGGTCTTTCGTGGGACGGTTCGGCGCGGGTGGGTTAGCTGCTCGTTGTGCCTGACGAGGTGGACGGCGCGGGGGAGCCGGCAGGGGCCGGTGCGGCCGTAGTGGCGGGTTTGTCACCACTGCCGGACGAAGGGGCTTTGTCGCCGCTCGCCGCCGCCGGAGCGGACTCGCCAGAGCCGCTGTTGCCGGCAGCGGGCGGCTTCGCGGACGAGTACAGGTCTTTGTACCAGCCGGAGCCTTTGAACTGCACGGCCGGGGCGGTCAGGGTGCGTTCCAAAACGCCGCCGCAGTGTGGGCAGGTGGTCAGGGGAGCGTCTGAGAACTTCTGGATCTTCTCGACGCGCCGATGGCAATCTTTGCATTCGTACTCGTAAAGCGGCATAACTGGGATCCCTTGAAATGCGGTGTTCCCTCT
>CAXTGN010000420.1:0-2826 GCA_964243455.1 uncultured Acidobacteriaceae bacterium | reverse complement strand
GGAGGACGTGAAGCGACCGGGTTGTCGGGCGAGAGCGCGAAACAGGACCTTGAGTTCGCTGTCCAACGTGGCGTCTTTGCCCTCGTGGACCACGCGATGTCCCTGACCCAGGGCGGATGTCATCTCGCGCAGGCGCGTGAGGCGCCGGTCGAGCCCGAAGGCGGAACTGCCGAGGTACGTAAATTCTTTGCAGAGCAGGATGCGGCCGTTTTCGAAGACGCCTTCTCGGCCCAGGTCGCGCCGGCGATGGCGTGGGTCGGCGTGGAGGCCGGTCTCGCCGCTGTGGGTGAGGGTGCCGGTGTCGGGGTGGTAGCGGTAGATGCAGTCGGGGCGCTGCCTATGGGGAGAACCCTGCGCGTAGTAGGCGGTAGCGTCCAGAACGACGCTGACCGTGGCGGCGTAGATGACGCTCAGGGGCGGGTAGCCATCGCGTTGTTCCAGGACGCGGCTGGTAAGGCCGAGGATGCGGTCTCCCGGCTGGGCGGTGCGCCGAACGGCCGGCTTGCAGATGGCCAGCGACAGAAGGGGTCCAAACCCAGGACGGGGCGGCGGCGCACAGGGCGCGCCACCACGGTCCGAGGTGAGCTTGTAGAGGTAGGTCCGCAACCAGCCCAGTTTACTTGTCGTTGCCGCTGCTGGGAGTGCTGGGGCGGCCTACGGACGGGTCGAAACGGCTGGCGCCCTGGAAGGGCAGCATCCAGCCTGGGTACTCGGGTGGGAGCTTGCTGACTTCGTCCAGCTGCTTCAGCTCTTCCGGGCTGAGCTTCACATCGACAGCGGCGAGGTTGTCGTCGAGCTGATCCTGTCGCTTGGCCCCGATAATGATGGAGGTGACGAACGGCTGATGCAACAGCCAGGCGAGCGCGATGCGGGCGGGCGAGCAGCCGTGAGCCTCGGCAATGGGGCGGATGACGTCGAGGATGCGCCAGGTGCGCTCCTTGTCGACAATGGGGAAGTCGAACTCGGAGCGGCGTGTGCCTTCGGGTTTCTGGTTTTCGCGGCTGAACTTGCCGGAGAGCAGGCCGCCGGCGAGGGGGCTCCAGACGAGCAGGCCGGTGCCGGTGTGCTTGAACATGGGGGCAAACTCGCGCTCAAGATCGCGTCCCGCGATGGAGTAGTAGGCCTGCAGGGTGTCAAACTTCGCATAGCCCTTCAGCTCGGCCATCGTGATGGCTTTGCTGAGCTTCCAGGCTTCCCAGTTGGAGGCGCCGATGTAGCGGACCTTGCCCTGTTGCACGAGGGTGTCGAGGGCGCGCAGGGTCTCCTCGACGGGCGTGATGATGTCGTTGCCGTGGATCTGGTAGAGGTCGATGTGATCGGTGCCAAGGCGCTGCAGGGAAGCTTCGACGGCGTCCATGATGTGGCCGCGGGAGGCGCCGATGTCGTTGCGTCCCGGGCCGGTGCGGCCGAAGACCTTGGTGGCCATGACGACGTCCTTGCGCGCGATACCGAGGTTCTTGAGCGACTGACCCAGAGTCTTCTCGCTTTCACCTTCGGAGTAGACATCGGCGGTATCGAAGAAGTTCACGCCGGCGTCGATGCAGCCTTTCACGAGGGCATCCGCGCCAGCTTGGTCGACCTGACCGACGGCTTTCCAGAAGCCGGCGCCGCCGTGAAAGGTCATGGTGCCAAAGCAGATGGTGGAGACGAGCAGGCCAGTATCGCCGAGTGTCTTGTATTGCATGCGGAGGGGAGGTCCTTGGCCGATGGCGTCGGCGATGCTTGGATGTCTGGGGGCCCAGCCCCGGTTCATGGATGTAGGGGATCTGCTGCTGCGTTTTGATGAGGGAGGCGCAGGATCGTGCCTTCGGCCCTCGCGCTGTGAAATACAGGGGTCCTTCGACTGCGCGCTGCGCGCCTCGCTCAGGATGACGGGTCTATGGAGATGCTTGTTCCGGGATGTGATCGACGCAGGTTGTTCTTGTGTGGGAGGGATCGCTGGAAGATGATGGGGCGCACGGATGTGCAGACATCCATACGTGCTGAACGCGGTCTGGCGATCGAGGCCCGGAGCGATGCTTCTGGAGGTGCGGTATGTCGATGAGACGTCGTGGACGGTTTGCTTTCCTGAGTCGCTGCAAGGTGGACGCTGCCGTATTGCTCCCGTGGTTCTGGGGTTGTTCGTGCCGATGGCGGGAGGCGGTCAGACGTCCGGGGTCAACCAGGGTGGACCGGATTACATCCACGCGCCGGCAGGACTGGATCCCATGCCGCAACACGGGACGCCGGAGGCCGCGGCAAAGGTGGAGCAGATGCGCAAAGCCGAGCGGCATCAGCGTGCCATGACGGATGCGGCGAAGCTGCTCCAATTGGGCGACGAACTCAAGGCCGAGCTCGACCAGATGCCTGCGGACCAGTTCTCGCTGACCGTGATGCGCAAGGCGGCTGAGATCGAGAAGCTGGCGCACAACGTGAAAGAGGGCATGAAGTACTAGGGCGCGGTGTTGTGCGGCTTCGAGGTGCAGGCTGAGAGCGCGTGCCCAGGGTGTGGCACGTGCGGTATGCTCGGCGCCATGAGGAAAGCGGTTGGATTGCTGCTGTTGTTAATAGCTTGTGGGGCGGGGATGCGTGTGGGCGCGCAGCAATCGGCGGATGTGGCGCCGACGCCACCGATGGGCTGGAACAGCTGGGATTCTTATGGGCTGACGATTACGGAGACGCAATTCCGCGCGAACGTGGATGTGCTTAAGACCAAGCTGAGGCCGTTTGGCTGGCAGTATGCCGTGATCGATGAGGGATGGTACTTCTTCAATCCGCAGGACCGGGGTACGCCGGCGAAGCTGGCATATGCCATCGATCGCAACGGGCGTTATGTTCCTGTGCCGG
>CAXTGN010000419.1:0-4974 GCA_964243455.1 uncultured Acidobacteriaceae bacterium | reverse complement strand
GCTGGCCGGGAATCATCACACTCGCCATGCCCAGTGGCTCCATGTCGCGCGTCCTCAGCGACCAACCATCCACGACGGCGCTGAAACCTCTGCGCGCCGAGGGTCACGAGCTGCAAGGCAAAGACGGAAAGCGCGTCTTCTTCCACGCCGATCAACTGGAGGTCTCACCCAACGGCGGCACCCTCTACTGGCAGCCGTGTTCCGGCCCCATGTACGCCATCGAAACGCAATACATCGACGACGGAACGATGAAGGACAGCGAACGGGCAAAGCACGTCCGCGTCTTCCTCAACAATGGAACGGCCGGTGGCACGGCCATCGACGCTAAAGGCAACGTATACGTGAGCGACTCGGACCACGATGCCGTCCTGAGGGTCTCGCCTGCCGGGAAATCCGAGACCCTGGTCCAGGATCCACGTCTGGTATGGGTGGATGCCATGTGGATCACGCCTGACGGCCGGCTGTGGATGCCCGCAGCGCAGATCGACCACACACCCAGCTTCAACGACGGCAAGCTTGACGTGCACTACCCCATGCAGGTCTTCACCGTCAGCATCGGCAACGGACCGCCGCCAACCGATCACCGTTAGGCAGCACCGCCAACAGCGAAGGGCGAAGACTGAGTCTTCGCCCTTCAATCATTTGTGCTCAACGGGGGACTCGCGACCTTGATTGAAGCGCCAGCAACCAGAATGAGAGAGGGCCCGCTTTCGGGCGGGCCCAGAGAGGCTTGGGGAGGGAGGTACTGAGGAAAATTGAAGGGTGCCCTTTTCAGGACTATTAGAAGGGAAAAGCTACAGGTGGGACAGTTAGGAATGCCTCTCAGTTACAAATTTAGACGCAGCACATGCCCATAGGTTGCACGATCTGTTGAATCTCATATTCCGCCACCCTGCCGCCTCCCGAAATACGTAAGGGCGTGTTTGCGGGAAAGCTTTAGTGCGGGCCCTGCCATACTGATCCAGTCATGGGCACCACCGCCACTCCTGTAACCGGCTTCCGGATGCCCTCGGGGGCAGGTCGCCTCTGCGTCCCCGTGATTGGAACCAGCCCGGAGCAGATGTGGGCGCACGCCTCTGCCCTGCTTCCCGCATTTCCCTTCCAGGAACTCCGCCTCGATTACCTTGCCACTCCCTTGCGCGGGACCGACGGGCTTCGCGGCTTTATCGAGGGCCACAAGGAGGCGACGTTTCTTGCAACCTGCCGCCCGCTGCGCAGCGGCGGTCTTTTCCACGGCTCTGCACAGGACGAGTTCAGCATCCTGCAGGCCGCTGCCCAGGCCGGCTGCTCGCTCGTGGATCTTTCGCTCGAGTCTGCGGAAGAACTTGGCCCTGAAGCCCTGGAGCAACTCCGTCTTCCCAGAGCCGCCGTGCTGCTGAGCTTTCACGATTTTGAGGGCACAGGCGACCTCGACGCCATTCTCGCGCGCATGCGTCCGTTCCATCCGGACCTCTACAAAATCGTTCCCACGGCGCACTCGCTCGATGACAGCCTTGGCACGCTCCATTTACTGCGAGAGACGGACGGGAAGGAACCTGGCGCCCTCGTCGCGGTCGCTATGGGCGAAGCCGGCCTCATCACCCGCGTGCTTGGCCCGCGTTCAGGCTCCGCGTTCACCTTCGCGGCGGCAAGCGAGGCCGAAGCCACTGCGCCGGGCCAACTGGCCGCCCACACCCTCACGGACGTTTACCGGATCAACCAGATCTCTCCCAAAACCCGGCTCTACGGCGTGGCCGGCGATCCGATTCGCTCTTCGCTCTCACCGCTCATGCTCAACACAGCTTTTCGGGATCGGGGGATCGATGCTGCGTACCTGCCGCTCAAGACGGCCGACGCCGAGGAGCTCTTTCGCGTCGCACGCAGTCTGCCCCTCGACGGCTTCAGCGTCACCATGCCGCTCAAACAGGCGATCCTTCCCTTGCTGGATGGCGTCACTCCGCTCGCGGCCCGCATCGGCGCGGTCAATACTGTCCATCGGACTGCCGATGGCAAGTTTCACGGCGATAACACCGACACCGCTGGGATCACCACACCCCTAAAATGCCGCCTTGCTCTGCGCGATTCGCACGTTCTCGTCCTGGGCGCGGGTGGTGCGGCCCGCGCGGCAGTGTTCGGATGCGCTGACGAAGGTGCGCAGGTCTTCGTCTATAACCGCACCGCGGAGCATGCCGAACAGCTCGCCCTGGAGGCCGGCGTGACGGCCCTGCAGCGCAGCGCTCTGGCGGTTCAGGACTTTGATGTCCTCATCAACGCCACCCCCGCCGGCATGCGTGGCAACCCCCTCACCCAGCCCATCGAGGATCACGAACTTCGCGCAAAACTGGTCTTCGACCTGGTCTACAACCCCCTCGAAACGCCGCTGCTCGCCCTGGCTCGCGCCCAAGGCCGAGAGACCATCCCGGGCGTAGAAATGTTCGTTCACCAGGGTGCGCGCCAGTTCCAGATCTGGACGGGCAGCCCGGCGCCGGTGAATGCCATGCAACGAGCTGTACTGGACGAGCTGAGCCGCCGCTGACCGTCGCTCGTTGCTGTGTCATCTGCTACGATTTCGCGCATGAGATCCGGCTTGTTGCCCTTGCTCCTCTGCCTCTCACTCGCTGGATGCGGCGCGGGGCCTGGCTCGACCTGTACGACTGTGCCCTTTCTCTCGATCGAGCCCGCCGCGTCGACGGTAAGCTCCTCTGCGAAGGCACCGGCCAATGAACAGAGTTTCGGGTCCTTCCTGGGCGTAATGGCCGCTGCGGGCACGGAAGGTTGCGCCATACCGGCCAACATCGCGAAGGTGTATCCGTCTTGGACCAACCCTGACCCGCTCCACATCTCCATCAGCAGCGCCGGAGATGCAACCAACGGAACGGCCACCTGCAAGGGCCCCACGGAGGGCGCAGTCACGCTCTCGGCCGTCGCTGTCTCCGGCTCGCAGACCGCGAAAGCCACAGCGCAGCTCACCTGTCAGTAAGCTCTACGCGGCCGCATATTCCTTGCCGATCCACTCCTTCAGCGCGTCCATGCTAACCTTCTCGCGCCCGAGAAATGCCTTGACCAGCGCACGCGCCGGCTTGGACCCACCCGGCTCCAGCACCTCACGCCGGTAGCGCTCACCTACCGTGCCCTTCAGCAAATCCGCGCCGTTGGCCTGCCCAAACTGCCGGAAGAACTCCAGCGCCATTACCTTGTCATACAGATAGGTGTAGTAGTTCGAGGTGTAGCCGACCAGGTGCGTGAACGCGGCGTACAGCCGGTTGCCATCCACAAACTCGTACTTGGAGAAGCGGTCGTACCCATCGCGCAGCAGGGTATCCAGGTCCAGCGAAGCCGCGCGCCGATCGTGCGTCTCCATCGAGTACGTCGCATACATCACCTGCGTCATCGTCGACAACGCACGTCCATGCGCACTTGCCTTCGTCATCCGCGTCACCGTCTCGTACGGGATCGGCTCGCCCGTCTCGACATGGAGAGCAAAGGTCCGCAGCAGATCGGCATCTTCAAAGAACTCTTCCAGCATCTGCGAGGGCACCTCGACGAAGTCGCCCTCGGTTGCGATCCCGCTCTGCCCGGCCCAGCGCTGCCGTCCGCCCAGCACCTCATGCATCAGGTGCCCGAACTCGTGAAAGTACGTCACAACATCGGCATACTGCATCAGTCCCGCATCGTCGAAGATCTCCGGATGCTGCTCATTTCTCTTTGGCTCCGGGAAGTTGCACACCAGCGAGGCCTCCGGCACCTGCCGCTCCAGCACGCCGCCCACCAGCGAGCACTCCGAAAACCACTTGCTCTTGCCCTCGCGAGGATGCATGTCCAGGTAAATGCGCCCTACCGGCTCGGATTCGTCCGCAAGAGCGCCTTCGAATACGTCGAAGGCTTTCACCGCTGGATCCCACACTGGCGCATCCTCATTGCGCTCAAAGCGCACACCGAACAGCTTGCCCGCCGTCGCCAGGATGCCCGCCTCCACCTGCTCATAGGGGAAGTAAGGCCGTACGCTCTGCGAGTCGAAGTCATACCTGTCTCGCCGGAACTGCTCTTCCCAGAACCGCGCATCGCTCAACGTGAGCGGCAGCGCCTCGGGGTCGCGCTCACGCACGAAAGCCTCCAGCTCGGCCCATTCGCGCAATGCGGTCTCGTGCGCCGCGTCTTCCACTTCGCCCAGAAAACGCCGCATGTTCTCGGCCGAACCCATCATCTGGTCCACGGTCGCCAGGTCCGCCCAACTGCGGAATCCCAGCACCTCGGCCATCTCCTCACGGGCGGCCAATAGTTTCAGGAGTACCTGCTTGTTCTCTGGATAGCCACGGTCGTTGTACTGCAGGTAAAGGCTGCGGCGCAGCGCAGCGCTTGCCGCATAGCTCATCACTGGAGACAGGTCCGGCGGATCGGTCGTGATCACCACATCGGCATCAGCAACCAGCTTGCCAGCTTCTTCGTGCACGCCATGTCGCGTGAGGTAATCCGCCGGCAACCCACGCAGATCGTTCGCATCATCCACGGTGATGCGCCGCACATCGTCCTGCACCTTGCGGCTGAACTGCATGCCCAGCTCGGTCATGCGATCGGCCAGCGAGCGGATCCTGTCGCGCGTGCCCTCATCCCGGTCCACGCCGGCCAGCCGATAGCCCAGCAGCGTCCGCTCCATGTAGTACTTCGTCGCCTCGTCCGCACCGCTGACGTCCACGGCCTCCAGCGCGTGGTAGACGTCCTTGTTCAGGCTCAGGGACACGCCTTCCGCGCTTACCTGCTGCGACAGCGCCTGCACGGCATCGCGCACACCCGCATTTGGAAACACCATGAACATGACATGCGCCTGGCTGCCCGCCATCCGAAGGTGCCATACCGCACGGTCATAGAGCGCCAGCGTGTTCTCCACCGTGGGCTCGCCCGAAGCCGAGACCAACGCCGCAATGGCTGCCCCTGAGGCTTCGAGGTGTGACTCTACCCACGCTTGAGCCTCTTCCGGTCCGCGCAAACCGTTCCAGA
>CAXTGN010000418.1:0-4997 GCA_964243455.1 uncultured Acidobacteriaceae bacterium | reverse complement strand
AGGAAAGCAGAAGAAGGTAGAAGATTGTTTGCGCGATGCCTACCAGAGCGTATTGGGCCGGATGAACGCTCTTTCCGGTGAGAACCTCGAACAGGAAATAGGTCAGAAATACGAGACCAAGAAAGAGCGTGATGTAGTGCAAGGAGCGGCGAGTGGAACGGTAGGTGTCGGCAAGGCGGATGCCGAGAACAGTCTTCGGCTGGACGGTGGACTCGTCTCCAGAAGCCGCGAGGACGCCTTGCCTGTCGGCTCGCTCGGTTGTGAGCCCCTCGACAAAGAAGCCGGAGATGCTCATCACCAAGGCGAGCAAGACGACAATGAAGAACTTCACACCCAGCGAGCGGGAACGAATGCCGGTGAGGGAAGACTGGGACGGGACGGTGGTGCTCATCTTAGGTTCTCCTTAGGTTAGTACTTTGTATTGCAAAGTAAGGAGACGCAAACCGGTTCAAGACCATATGGCATGAGTAGTTCCTAGGCTTTTAGCGGTGAGAGTCTGCTTAGAAAAGGTTTGTCTTCGTTCTCCGGAATCACGGACGAAGCGTCGCGGACGACCCGTTCTAGTACGTTGAGATACTCCAGGTAACGTTTGCGCCCGGAAGCGGTGACGCGAGCTGTCGTCTGAACACGGCCACCCCCATCGGTCTCTTTTGCGAGCCTCACCATGCCTTCTTCCTCGAGTACCTGGAGATGGCGGGCCAGGTTGCCATCCGTAAGTGCGCAAAGCTGCTTGAGTTCGACGAAGCTCAGACCTGCGGGATGGGTGAGAAGAGAGGTGAGCAGGCTAAGCCGCGCGCGTTCGTGGATCACGCGATCGAGGCCCTCGTAGGCAAACGGGCTGGCGGAAGCGGTACCTTTAGTCTTCATCATTGACGACCTTTGTCGCAGAGCGGTGATGGATGGCGGCGACCAGCGCCATGCCAACGGCATACGCAGACGACATCGTTGCCGGAGCGAGGGCGCGGTTATCACCCAGAGCGACACAGGCGAAGCCGGTCAGAAGGAACCAGACGCCCACCAGAAGCATGGGCCGTGGCAGGCAGCGACAGGAAGCAAAGACGCCGAGGCTGAAAATGATCTGCCATAGGCCAGGGAGCATCCAGAACACGCCCGGTGTAACGTGCAAGAGCACGAAGGGCAGAATGGCCCCAACAACGCCTGCTGGAAGGAACTGCTCTACGGCAAGGCGGACCATTTCATCCGCCATAACGGAGTGTAGGCGATTGGCCCGCGTCAGCATCTCGGTAGCAATCATGGACGCGCACAACACGGCGGTGGTAAGCCAGAGGGCAACATACTCCACGGGATGCGTCGCGGGCTCCTGTAGCCAATGGGATTGAACTGCGCCTGCTACCAGAGCGACGAGAGCCGTAGCGGAAAGGGTAAACGGACCGTAACCGCGAAACTCAGTCGTCTGCGCCACTTGGCGCCGAATGTTGCGGATATCGACAAGTGCTTGGTTTAGTTCGCTCATGAGCTTGAAATCGCTTTGTAATCCAAAGTTACGCTCTATGCTGCAAAGTGTAAAGGGGTAATCTTGCGAACTACATTTGAATGAGGTGAGCTGCTACGCCGCTAGCGCTTCGACAATGAACAGTTCCATTCATCTCCGGCGAATTCGGTTTTGGCTTCTGGTCTTCATGATCGGCCTTCTGCTTAGTGGCATTACTGCGTTTCCTCTCCAGACCGAAGCGGGCTTATTAGTAAAGCTACTTGGGGCGGGGCCGTTGAGGCCGATCGCAGTTCACACCCACCTCTTGGCTTGGATTGAGCAAGTGAACCAAGCTCTGCGGGATACAAATGCACACTATCCTTTCCTGGCCTATGGCACGGACTGGCTTGCCTTTTCCCATCTCGTCATTGCTCTCGTGTTTATTGGCCCGTACCTTGATCCTGTCCGTAACAAATGGGTGATCACCTTCGGCCTGATTGCGTGCGCAGCCGTGATTCCACTTGCCCTTATCGCGGGTGCCGTCCGCGGGATTCCACTGCCCTGGCGCTTGGTCGATTGCAGCTTCGGCGTGATCGGGTGTATCCCGTTACTGCGCTGCCGGCAAGACCTAAACGCCATGGAAGAGGAAACAAGGCAGCCGTGAACTGATTCGCTCTTCGCAGGGTCTGGCTCTTACATCACCCCGTTGAGGTGTCAATTCAGATCGAGTCCCAGTCCATCATTCACAGCGCTGACCAGGCTTTGTTCCGTTCCCAAATACCTTTCAGTCGTCTGCACGGATGCATGCCCCAGCAGCAACTGGATCTGCTCCAGATCCCCACCAGCCTTGCGACAGAGCTTGGCACAGGTCCGGCGCAGGTCATGGGGCGCCAGCTTGCCGAGCTCGGTCTCCCGGGCGTACCTGACCACCAATCTCCACACCACCTTCTCGTCGAGGATCGCGCTTCCCTTCACCACCCCGCCGCGAGTCACCGGCCGGAAGATCCGGCCTTCGGTGATTCCAGACGCTGCAGTCCATAGATCTATGCGGGCTTTCACACCGGCGGGCACGGTGACGGTTCGAACCCGGTTGCCCTTCCCTTCCAGATCGGGGATGACCCAGCGGGCCTCCCGTTGTTGAAGATTCTCCACGTCCAGGCGCAGGAGCTCGGCCCTGCGCAGGCCGCAGCCGATCAACAGGGCGAGGATGGCGCGGTCGCGTTTGCCGTTGAGTATTCGAGGATCGGGCGCGTTGAGCAGATCGTTGGCCTGTTCTTTGGTGAGCCAGTTGCCCAGCCGGGTGCCGCGGCGGGTCACGCCGGGAACCCGTTCGATGGCGGCGGCCGTGGCCGGGTCGAGCAGCCCGTTGTCGGCCATCTCGCGGGCCAGGCGTCGGACGGGAGCCAGGCGCAGGTTGAGGGTCGCCGGGGAAAGCCCCGCCTCAAGCAGAGAAGCCCGGTACTCCCCGACCATGGCCTTTGAAAAGTGTGGCTGTGCGCCCAGCACCGCGGAGGCACGGATCCAGAGGAAGAACCGCACCAGCGAGGTCCGGTAGGAGCGCCGGGAGTGCTCTGAAGTGACGCCATTGAGGACCAGGGCGAGCAGTTGGGCCTCGGTTTCGGGGTCGGAGGCGGTTCCCTGCCCTGCTGTGACCGAAAGGGCTATTTCCTGGCTCATGCGGCCATGGTAACCCGATAATGGTGATTATCGGGTGCTTGTCACGGCACCTCGGCACAGGGTTATCGGCAGGCATGCCAGGAATCCCGGTATTCTGAAATAGCCGTTTTGGAGGCAATCTCGATGGCTCGACCGGTGAAATGGTCCCGCGACCTTCATCTGCTTCGTGAAAAGGCGGCACGTTCCCGGACCGAGACCTGGAGCCGCGTCGATCTGGAACACCTGTTCGGCGTGGGCCGGGCCACGGCCCAGACTCTGATGAAGGCCGTAGGCGACCTCCAACTTGTGGGCGGTGCCCACTTCGTGGAGCGCACTTCCCTGCTCCGCTTCCTCGATGCCATGATCGCGGCGCCGTCCGTGGACGAAGCGCTGCGCGCCCGGATGCTCGAGGCCGAACCCGCTCCGAGAGCGAAGCCGTTGAGGATTTCGCTGCCCAACGATCTCCGCAGCGCCCGGCTGCCGGACCTGCCGGCGAACATCACCCTTGCTCCCGGCCGGCTGGAGATCACGGCGCCCGATGCGGTTTCGATGCTGGAGAGTCTGGTGGCTTTGGCGATGGTGATGCAGAACGACCTGGAGCGGTTCCGTGAGGTCGTCGAACCGCCCTGCTGAACAGGCACTAGTGACGCGGACCTAAGCTTCCTAATTGGCCGCCTGAGAGACAAGAGTGAGTCACTTCAGTCAGAGCTCTAGCCGCAAGCTCCTCAAACCAGTGCTCTTGGGAGCAGCAACGGGCGCTAAGAACCTCTCTGGTACACATGTCTACATGTCGACTTGGTATGTTGTAGAACTATTTTGTTCTATACATGTAGACATGCACACCGTAGCAGTAATTTCTCAAAAAGGTGGGGTAGGAAAGACAACTCTTGCCCTGCATCTGGCCGTGGCAGCAGAACGTGCCGGAAAGACTACCGTCATCGTCGATTTGGATCCGCAAGCCAGTGCGGCTACGTGGAAAGACCTCAGACAAGATGAGACCCCTGTGGTACAGCCGGCGCAAGTAAATCGGCTCAGCACCATCCTCACCGAGGCGGAGAGGCACGGTGCGCAATTCGCCGTAATTGATACATCGCCGAATTCAGAGAGCGCGTCACTTGCGGCTGCTAGGGCCGCAGACTTCGTGCTGATCCCTTGCCGGCCTCATCTGCTCGATCTTAAAGCAATTAGCTCCTCCATCGAACTCGCTAGGCTTGCGAAGAAGCCATATGCAATTGTGCTGAATGCAGTCCCTACGCGCGGGGCGATTGCTTCCGAAGCCATAGTGGCTGTCAACCACTATGGCGCTGTTGTGGCTCCGATTCATATCGGCATGAGAGCTGCCTACTACCACTGCCTTGTAGGTGGTCAGGTAGCGCAAGAATACGAACCGATCGGCAAGGCTGCAGACGAAGCGTTCGCCCTATACAAGTGGACTACAAAACAACTTCTCAACACGTAAAGATGTCGGTTTGTCTACATGTCACCAAGCCGGCTTCAGTTCAAAACGAGAGTGTTTGAAGCAGAACGGAATAAAACAGAGTTCCTCCACAACCATACCTGTGTAGACATGTTGAGTTGTAGGATTGAAAAAGGAACTTCGACCGTCGAACAATCGGCTCGCAATACTCGGCAACAAACTCGCCATTTGCCAAGAAATGCTGAAACGGCGCACCGTGCGCTCCTCCTAGGTGTGGACATGTATACATGTGGTTGTGGCTCGCCCGACATGTAGACATGTCACAAATGTGTTCTCTAGGGCTACGGCAGATAGAAGGTCTTTGGGGCCGTGATCACGAGGTTTCCGCTAGTCTACAGCTGGACAAGTAGACACGTAGACATGTCACTATCGAGTTGAGCGATTCCGAGGAGCTTTTCACGCGGGGAGCGGGTAATCACAAACGCTAACAGG
>CAXTGN010000417.1:4350-5002 GCA_964243455.1 uncultured Acidobacteriaceae bacterium | reverse complement strand
GCGGCTCTAGCCGACCTTCTGGCAAATATAAATAGTTTGCCGACTGTTTGGACCATCAAGTTAAATTCAGGCGCCGCAAATACTAATTTCGTCGACCCGAGTCTCTCTTTAGAGGCACAGGTATTTCAGAATCTCGAAAATGAGCACGTTGCTGACCAAAAGCGGTCAACCGACCCAACGTTGTTTTCTTCTTCTGAGCACTCTACATCTTCTGTAACAGCGAGTTCTCACCTGTATTCTTCTAGTGAGACCGGTGGCGGCCCTGAAACCCTTTACAATCAACTCAATCCTATTGACTCCACGCTCGGAACGTCGGTTCTTCAAGAGACGTCAGCCTCAGTAGCAGGCTCCGTGCCTGATTATCAGTCGTCGCAGGCCGACGGTGTATTAAGCACCTTCATAAACGACACTTCGTTATTTCATTCAAATGGTATCGGAGTGGAGCCATCTGCGCCGCCGAGCTCTGTGCTTAGTGCTCAAGGCGAAAGCGGAGGTTCGGACACGTATGGAATGTCAGCCACTCTCACGACAGATCCGACCATCCAGGTAATATCGGCGAGCACATCGTCTGGGGCGCTCACTCCTCGGGTAGACTTCGCGATCACGATCACAGATCCGGTGCCTGCTCCGGTCATCACGCTGTCCGACCTGG
>CAXTGN010000417.1:0-4250 GCA_964243455.1 uncultured Acidobacteriaceae bacterium | reverse complement strand
ACACACCTGCTGTGACAGCCAGCTCTTCTGCGATCACGATCACAGATCCGGTGCCTGCTCCGGTCATCACGCTGTCCGACCTGGGCACTGCACAGGAGGCCTCAGCTGGTGTCGGCGTCACGGTGACTGAAAATGTCGCCGCTCCTGGCCTAAGCTCCGTCTACGAGGCGGTCTACACTGCCTCGGGCGTCAACGAGAGCGGCTGGCAGCAGGTCGGTCTGGATGCGAACGGCAATGGCGCCTTCTCCGTCAACCTCGCCCACACCGGCGATTACGTGAAGGCGGTTGACAACCTCGACACACCTGCTGTGACAGCCAGCTCTTCTGCGATCACGATCACAGATCCGGTGCCGCCTGCAAGCGCCACGTTTAGTTCCTCGTCAAGGATGTTGGTATCTTCCAACGTCGCAGAAACCGTCCAGTCAGGCACTAATAGCCTTGAGCCGCCTCTATACCCTGACAACCGATCATCTCATGAGTCTCCAAATCCGCCCGCACATTCGGTTCAAGATCGCTTCGTACTGACAGGTGCTCAGGAGGCGACTTCGTATGAACAAGTTCCCGCAGTGGAATACGGTCCAGCCGGTCAAGCGCCTTCTGGCGCACTCGCTGAATTTCTTTTGCAACATCTGTCACATCTAGCAGCCGAAACCATGTTGCCTCAACCTTCGCTGGCACTTCATGACTTTTTGCAACACACCATCGCGACAGAGGGTTTTACTCACGAGAGTGCATCGACCGCATTTGAGTCTTCGAACACTTCTCCTGAAGCTTCAACGCACGAGGACAATAACCATCTAATCCATCTTGATTCGAGCATTCTTCCTTATGTCAGCGAGCATTTTCACTAGTCAAGTAACTGTCTTCCGAAAACCTTTCCTTAGATGACGCCGAAAGCCAAGGATCAACGGATTATGGCAAACATTTCTCCTTCGCGCAGGCAAGCCTCATTATCTAGCTTGGATCAGAGTCTTGGAGTGACCAGTGGTATATGGACGGCGGCGGCTTTTAGCGGCGCCCTTTGCCTATTTCAGCTAGGTTTACCGTTATACAGTATGCAAATCTTCGATCGAGTCCTACCGGGTGATAGTCTTCCGACGCTTGTGACTATCTCGCTGGTCATGGTCGGCTTGACGATAGCTTCCGCAGCTGTTGATGCCAGCAGATCCATAATATTCGGACGCCTAGCGGAAAGGGTTGATCAACGGCTATATAGGGATGCCTCCAGGATCGCATTAAGTGGGAGCACCGACGGTCTGGGGGCGCTGAAAGATGCTGAGACGATAAAGGCCTTCATCAGTAGCCCGCTTGCTCCAGCGGTGCTCGATGGGCCTTGGTCTTTTGCCTTTATTTTCGCGATCTTTCTTCTACATCCTCTACTCGGGTGGCTCGCGATCGTTGCATCGATACTTATGCTCGGAGCAGGTCTTTTATCACACGCGATGACGAAGGGTTCGCGAACCGCGGCTACTACGATAGCCAGCAGTGGGGTCAATATCTTAAACTCGGCCCGACAGACGATAGACTCGTCTGTCGGGATGGGAATGCAGAACCGGCTGTTAGCTCGCTTGCTGCTGGTCAGGCACCGAGGCTCACTAATTGGAAGAGCGGGTGCAGAGCGGCATGCTTGGATTGAGGCGAGCACTAGAGGGCTGCGGAGCTTCATCCAGGTCGCAGTACTAGCACTTGCAGCGTCGCTTGTCCTTTCGCATGGTCTCGATACGGGTGCTATTGTAGCCAGTTCGCTTTTATTTAGCCGTGCACTTGCTCCTATGGAGAGATTAGGCGCGAGCTACTTCGCTCTCGCTAATTTCCTATCAGCTTGGCGCAGAGCTTCGACTTTAATTAGATATGCCGAGCCTGTTAGAGAATGTCTCGAACTTCCCCCCATCCAGGGGCATGTAACAATCAGTGAGGTTTCCCTCAGAGTCGCGGGTCGAACGCAGCCGATACTCCAAAAGGTTAATCTGACCATTGAACCCGGGAAAATACTTGTAGTGGTCGGACGGGAAGGGGCGGGTAAATCCACCCTAGCTCGAATTCTGGTAGGTGCGGTAAAGCCCAGTAGCGGGGTCATACGACTTGATGGGTCTAATCTATCCGATTTCCAACCTGACGCTCTAGGTCGTCAGATTGGCTTTGCTCCAGAAGGCATTCTTGGTTTTGTAGGAAACGTGACGGACTTTATCTGCCGATATCAGAGGCCTGATCCAGCCGAAGTTGTTAACGCGGCAAAACGGGCTGGGGTCCATAGTGTTATTCAAGCCATGACATCCGGATATCAAACAGAGGTCCTAGAGGGGTCTAATCTACTCTCCGCCGGGGAGCGAAAGAGACTTGTTCTAGCAAGAGCATTCTATGGATCCCCTCGGCTAATAGTGCTTGATGAGCCAACGGCGCATCTTGACGACAGTAGCGAAACGTCCTTTCTTATAGCGATCCAAGAAATGAAAGCTTCTGGATCAACAATTATCATTATTTCGCGCTTGCCTGGGCTTCTTCACCTTGCCGATCAACTTGTGATGCTTGACGATGGTGTGGTTCGTCTAGCAGCCAATCAAGCTCAGATGCAGCAATTTATTGCGCCGCGCTTAGCAAGTTCAAAGCGTCTTTGAACGGGAACCAGAGGTTTAAACTCATGGATGGCATCACTCAGCCAGTAAGTCTGGAACATAGCTCCCAGTCTACCCTGGACGTCTCCCTCAGGCTCCCGGTTCTGTTTGGATCTCTTGCAGTCTTGGGCAGCTTAGGTGGGCTAATTATCTGGTCCTACATGGCGATCATCGCATCCGCAATTATAGTTCCCGGGGTTGTGGTTGTTGACTCAGGACGAAAGTCTGTACAGCATGTAAACGGAGGAACCATCAAGTCAATAGAGGTTCATGAGGGTCAGGAGGTTAAGGCAGGACAAGTTCTGATACGTCTTGACCCCGACAATCTTGAATTCGCTTACGAGTCGCTTGAGCGTCTGCTTGCGATCAACGTGGCGTCTGAGAGCCGTCTGCATGCCGAACAGGATGGTTTGAGAGAAATCAGCTTTCTCAATCAACCAGAGTTTGTGAGTTCATCAGAGTGGCTGAACGCCAAAGGGGAGCAGGTTAGGCTGTTCAGCATGCGACAGACCTCGCTCAAAGTTAAGGTTCAAACATTAAGAAGTGACGGACTGGAAGCTTTATCGGTTTCCGACGATGTAAAGGATCAAGCTAGCCTACAGAAGACTCGGATTTTGCTGACACAGCAAGAACTGGCTAATGCGGAGCTTCTGGCAAGATCGGGTTACGGGACGCGTCAGCGTGTCCTAGAGGTTAAGCGCTCGGTAGCGGAACTTGAAAGCGAACTTTCAAGCCTTCAGTCCAAGGAAGTTGATACGGAGCAGACCTTTGCTCATGATTGTCTTGCAGCGCGGCAGATTGTTTCGAGTTTTGCAGAAGACGCGGGATCGGATCTTCAGCAAGTAGAGCGCGACCATGCTGACCTCCTTTTGAAAATCAGAACGCTTCGACAAGAGATGGCGGGGCTCGACATGAAGGCACCTGTATCAGGTCGAGTGGTGAATATAGGAGTTCATACAATCGGAGGCGTAGTCATAGCAGGTTCTACAGCTCTTGAAATTGTGCCTGATGGCGACGCGCTTGTGCTAGAAGCGAAGGTACGGCCCGACGATATTGAGGGAGTTACGCTAGGCTCGCCTGTAGATGTTCGGCTGACGGGTTTCAACGGGCAGAGACTTCCGAGAATAGTTGGCTCTGTAACCCGGATTTCAGCAGATCGAATAGAGGATCCGGTTCATGGTACTCCATTCTTTCGCGTGCGAGCTGAGGTCAATCGGGATAATCTTGGAAAGATGGGGTTGCACGAGTTCCGAGCGGGTATGCCAATAACCTTGATGATCCGAGAAGGTCAGCAAACTCCGCTTGCGTATCTGACTTCACCATTGATTGCGTTCTTCACTCGTCCACTGCGCTGACCGTTCCCGTTCTAGGAGTGGTTGAACGCCGTGGTCTCTGCCTGTCGGTGATGTCCACCGGCTCCAGCCAGTCACTTCAGGTCGGCCTGAATTCGTTCGAACACGATAAGGGATGCGAGATCGCTTTCGAGAAGCAGATCGCCGAGTTTTTTGGAGCGTTCGCGATGGGCGTCACCTGTTGACCCTGCCCCTGACCTGCCCACGTTCATAAGCAGAATCCTGTTTCCACTGATCTGCTCCCCGAAGACTGGTCCGTTTTTAGGTAGAGTTTTCCGCCTTGGAC
>CAXTGN010000416.1:0-5003 GCA_964243455.1 uncultured Acidobacteriaceae bacterium | reverse complement strand
GCTACCCGACGTACCACCTTGCGAATGTCGTTGACGATCACCTGATGCAGATCAGCGACGTGATCCGCGCCGAGGAGTGGATCAGCTCCACGCCCAAGCACGTGCTGCTGTACCAGGCTTTTGGATGGGAGTTGCCGAAGTTCTGGCACATGCCGCTGCTGCGCAACGCCGATAAGAGCAAGATTTCTAAGCGCAAGAATCCTGTTTCTCTCAACTTCTATCGCGACTTCGGCTTTCTGCCCGAGGCGTTGCTGAATTACCTGGGCCTGATGGGCGGCGGCATGGCCCAGCCTTCGGAGCAGGAGATCGTCAGCAAGGGCCTGGACATGAAGCTGAGCGATATGTTCTCGCTCGACGACATGCTCGAGCGTTACGACTTCAGCCGCATCTCCCTGGGCGGCCCGGTCTTCGACCTGGTCAAGCTCAAATGGCTCAATGGGGAGTACATCCGCAAGCAGAGCCCTGAGCAGTTTTACGCCGCGCTGCGCCAGACCGTGTTCTCCGATGCGTACCTGCAGGCCATCGCGCCGCTGGTCCAGACCCGCATCGATACCCTGGGCAGCATCGGGGATATGGCTGATTTTTTCTTCCGCGACAACGTCATGCCAGCCGAGTCAGTCTGGCTACCGAAAAAGCGCACCCCCGAGGAGACGCTGGCCTTCGCTGCCGAACTCCTAACCGCGCTGGAGACCTCATCCTGGGACGGGCCGGCGATCGAAGCCGCGATGAAGCAGTTGGGCGAGGCCAAGGGATGGAGCGTGAAGGAGAATTTTATGCTGCTGCGCGCTATTCTTACCGGCAGCGTGCAGTCTCCGCCTCTGATGGAAAGCCTGATCGTCTTCGGTAAAGCTCGCTCGCTCGACCGCATGCGCCGGTTCATCGACGCCCAGAAGAAGTCTTCCAAGCGGTAGCAAGAATCTCCTCAGGAGTCATGGAGCAGCCATATCATGCCCCCATGCCCCTTGGAGCGAACCAGCCAATCGGATTTATCCCTACGGCAAACTCAGACGCCGCCCGCGTCTTTTACGAGACCGCTCTCGGCCTTCACTTCGAGAGCGACGATCAGTTTGCTCTGGTGTTTCGCCTCGGTCCGACGCGCGATACGATGCTGAGAATCGTACGTACCGGTCCCTTCACCCCGGCTCCCTTCACCATCTTCGGCTGGGAGGTTCGAGGCATGGAGTCAACAGTCGACGAACTCACGGCAAGCGGGGTTACTTTCCTTCGATTCAGCTACTTTGAACAGGACGAACGCGGCATCTGGCATGCGCCTGGAGGGACAAAGGTGGCGTGGTTCAAAGATCCGGACGGAAACACCCTGTCCATCTCTCAACATGTATCCTGAACTGCTCTGCCTGGAGCTGTCGTCAGCGAGCGGCGACCGCGACCTTTACAGGCAGACTTCTCGGCGGAAAGCAGGATCGAGCATCGCAGGCCTGGTATTTGAGCGAACCCAGAAGGGTGCGGTCGCCCGTTGGCACCACGAGCTGGAGTCGCACCCGGAACTCACCCTGGTAAGTGCTCAGGGTCTGTCCGTCGCCGACCTCCAACCGCAAAGGCACGCCAGCCGGGTATTCCTGCTGGATCGTTCTAACCTGTTCCGCTCCGGTGAGGTCCAGCACGGTGGGCACGAGAAGCTCGTCATGCGGTGTATGTGAGTTGATGTGAAAGCCAGGGTCTACCCGAAACCGTAGCTCCACCCATTCGGGTCGATCCGCCTTTACCTGCAGGACATCGCTCACGAGTTCGACGTGCTGTCGACGCGATGCGCTCGCCCCGGGCACATCGTCCCCGAGGTGGATTTCCTGTGCGCGGGACAGGCACGCACCAAGGGAAGCGCTCAAGAGCACCACAGCCTGCGCAACCGTTTTTGTGCCGACTTTCACCTTGCGTCTTTCCCCGAAAGTCGTCACCTGGACGAAAGCACGGTCTGAATCATCGCTTCCATCTGGTCCTTGCTGGGTGCGCCTGCGGACACGTTGACGACCTTGCCGGCCCGGTTTACGTAAAAGGTCTCCGGCAGGTAATCTACCCCGCCGTAAGCCTTGGAGACACGCTCTCCTTCGTCCGGCATCAGCGATCTTCTTTGCGACGCGACTCACCTCACCCGGTGCCATCCCGTCATCCTGATTCAGACCCAAGACGACCAGACCCTGAGGAGCATACTTCCTGGAGAACTCCTCGAACCAGGGCATTTCCAGCTTGCACGGGCCGCACCAGGTCGCCCAGAAGTTCACGATCACGGCTTTGCCTTTGAAGTCGCTGAGCGACACCTTCCTGCCGGCAGTGTTCACGAGTGTGAACGACGGGGCTGGTTTGCCCTGCAGCCCGGCGCCTTCGGCATCGGGTGCGCCCGCGCCGGCCGCCGCCGCAGCCGCCGGGATCAGTTCAACGTGCGTGCCCTCGACGGTCGCACGACGGGCTCGCAGATTCACAACGCCCGCCCATGCCAGCCCGGCAATCACCAGCAGCATCCCTGCTAACACCCCAAACCTGCGCACCATCGCGTCTCACCCTCGGGGCGAATCGTTCGCGCCCACCCTTTTAGTCTACCGCCGTGGGCGGGTCGGCTCTGCTAGCATCCGCCTTGGGATGAACGAGAACGCACCTGCGGCTGCCTCACCTGCTGACCTCGTCCGCATTGAAGCGGCAGCGCTTGAGCAGCTCGCCGCCCGCCTGGATGGATCGCAGCGCCTGGCCTTTGAGGCGTTTGTTGCCGCGCTAGAACAAACGGTCCGCAACGGCCGCAAGCTCACCCTTACCGGTATCGGCAAAAGCGGGCACATTGCACGCAAGATCGCAGCGACATTCACGTCCCTTTCTATCCCGACAGCTTTTCTGCATCCCGCCGAAGCGCTGCACGGAGATCTTGGGCTTCTGGTCGCCGGTGATGCCCTCCTTGCGCTGTCGTACAGCGGCGAAAGCGAAGAACTGCTTCGCCTTCTGCCCTCCCTCGACCGTCTTCGCGTCGCTGTCCTCGCCTTCACGGGGTGTGGGGACTCCACACTGGCGCGCGCCAGTGCGCACGTCCTCGATGTGTCCGTCGACCGCGAGGCCTGCACGCACCAGCTCGCACCGACGGCCTCTACCACGGCCATGCTCGCGCTGGGCGACGCCCTGGCCATCACGCTGTCACAACGGCTTGGCTTCGCCCCACAGACCTTTGCGGACCTTCACCCCGGTGGCTCATTGGGCCGGCGGCTTACGCCCGTCCGCGAGCTGATGCACACCGGCAACGCAATCCCCGTCGTCCCGCCCGACGCTCCGATGCCTGACATCATCCACGAAATGAGCGCCAAACGCCTCGGCATGACGACCGTGCAGGATGATGCCAGGCTCCTGGGCATCATTTCCGACGGCGACCTGCGGCGCCTGTTCGAGCGCAGTGGTCCCCAGGCCTTTCACCGGACCGCCGTCGAAGTCATGAGTTCCTCCCCTCGCACGATCCCACCCCACCTGTTCGCGGCCGCCGCCCTCGACCTCATGGAAATGCACAAGATCACCGCTCTCCTCGTCACTCAGGACGGGACCCCCATCACCCCCGTCGAAGGTGTCGTTCACCTCCACGATCTGGTACAGGCTTTAACCCCCAAACGGGAATCCTGACAAAGATATAGCTCTGCGCTCAGCACCGATACAATCACTCCAGACATGCAACGCTGGTCCCAGCTCTTCATCCCCACCCTTCGCGAAGCTCCTGCCGATGCTGAAGTCGCCTCTCATAAGCTGCTCCTGCGTGCCGGTTACATTCGCCAGCTCGGCGCGGGAATCTACAGCTACCTTCCGCTCGGCCAGCGCGCGCTGAACAAGATCGTAGGCATTGTCCGCGAAGAAATGGACCGCATCGGCCAGGAGTTCCTGCTGCCGGCGCTGAACCCCGCCGAGATCTGGCAGGAATCAGGCCGCTGGACCGCCATGGGCGACAATATGTTTCGCTTGAAGGACCGTAAAGGCGCCGAGCTTGCCCTGGCCATGACGCACGAGGAGATCATGACCTCCATCGCACGCAACGAGCTCCGCAGCTACAAGCAGCTGCCTCAGATCTGGTACCAGATCCAGACCAAGTTTCGCGACGAGCCCCGCCCCAAGTCCGGCCTGCTGCGCGTTCGCCAGTTCCTCATGAAGGACGCCTACTCGTTCGACCTGGACGAAGCCGGCCTTGATGAAAGCTACCGCAAGCATGACGAGACCTACCGGCGCATTTTCGACCGCTGCGGCCTGGAGTTTGTTGCCGTGGACGCGGACTCCGGATCGATGGGCGGCTCGCAGTCGCAGGAGTTCATGGTCTACACCGAAGCCGGCGAGGACCTGATCGCCAGCTCGCCCTCCGGCTACGCCGCCAATCTTGAAAAAGCGGTCAGCATTCTCACCCCGGTGAACGAGCTCGAATCCACGGGCGATGGCCTGCCCGAACTTGTGCACACCCCTGGCAAAGCGGCCATTGTCGACGTCACCGCGTTTTTCGGCATCGTGGCCTCGCAGGACATCAAGTGCGTCGCGTTCATGGGCTCGCTCATCGACCAGGCAGAGGCCCCACTGCGCCCCATTGTGGCCTTCCTCCGCGGCGATCACCAGGTGAACGAGACCAAGCTGAATGCTCTCGGCGGCACCGCCGACCTGCGTCCCATGACGCCGGACGAGCTCGAGCTCTACATAGGCGGTCCGGCCGGCTACCTCGGCCCGATCGGAATCCCTGAGGTCATGACCAGCGGCTCGCTCAACGGCCTCAAGAGCGGCAAAGCGCTGGATAAGCTCAAGGGCGTGATTCGCGATGACAACAGCAAAGCCCTGAAAGCGATCGTCATCATGGATGACGGTCTCGCAGGCCGTAAAAACCTCGTCGCCGGCGCCAACAAACTCGACTTCCACTACCGCAATGTCACCCCGGGCCGCGACTTCACGCCCACGCTTACGGCCGACATCCGCAACATCAACGAGGGCGAGCTCGATCCCATCGGGCAGCAACCGCTGCGCCTCGGCAAAGCCGTTGAGATTGGCCACAT
>CAXTGN010000415.1:1259-5004 GCA_964243455.1 uncultured Acidobacteriaceae bacterium | reverse complement strand
CGGTAGCCGTGCACATGGAGGTTGGCGTGATTGGTCCGCTTGTAGGTGAGCTTGTGAACCAGCGCGGGATAGGCGTGGAAGTTGAAGATCACCGGCTTGTCTGTCGTGAACAGGGTGTCGAAGTCATCGTCCGGCAGGCCGTGTGGGTGATCCGTGGCGGGCATCATGCGAAACAGATCGACGACGTTGACGAAGCGGATCTTCAGGTCGGGAAGCTTCTCGCGCAGGATCGCGACAGCGGCAACGGCTTCCATGGTCGGGATATCGCCGGCGCAGGCCATGACCACATCCGGTGTTGTGCCCTGGTCGTTGCTGGCCCAGTCCCAGATCCCGATGCCCTTGGTGCAGTGCGCCACGGCAGCGTCCATATCGAGATAGGCGAGATGCGGCTGCTTGTCCGAGACGATGACGTTGACGTAGTCGCGTGAGCGCAGGCAGTGGTCCGCCACACTGAGCATGCAGTTGGCATCTGGCGGCAGATAGATGCGCGTGACCTCGGGACTCTTGTTCGTTACGATATCCAGGAACCCCGGGTCTTGATGGCTGAAGCCATTGTGATCCTGTCGCCAGACCAGCGATGAAATCAGCAGGTTCAGCGAAGGCACCGGCGCTCGCCAGCGAACCTCCTTCTTGGACTTCTCCAGCCACTTCGCATGCTGGTTGAACATGGAGTCGATGACATGGATGAAGGCCTCGTAGGAGTTCAGCAGGCCATGGCGTCCCGTCAGCACGTAGCCTTCGAACCATCCCTCGAGCGTATGCTCGCTGAGCATCTCCATCACGCGACCAGCGGCGGAGATGTCGGTGCCATCGGCATCTTCCGGCTTGATCTCCTCCATCCACGTCTTGTCGGACGCGGCGTAGATCGCTTCCAGCCTGTTGGAGGCTGTCTCATCCGGACCAAAGACGCGGAAGCTCTGCATGTTGCGCTTCATCACATCGCGGAGAAACACAGCCAGCGTACCCGTCGGCGAAGCATACGTTGCAGCCGGTGCCGAGACCTGTACGGCGTAGTCCTGAAAACGCGGTAGATCCAATTGCTTTGTGAGTGTGCCGCCGTTGGCGTGCGGGTTCGCGGTGATGCGCCGGGTGCCCTTGGGCGCCATGTCCTGCAGTTCAGGTATTAGCGTGCCATGTTCATCGAAAAGCTTCTCCGGCTCATAGCTGCGTAGCCAGTTCTCTACGATACGAAGGCTGGATTCATCCGCGATCGGATCTAGCACGGGAATCTGATGGGCCCGCCAGAAGTCTTCCACCTTGTGGCCGTGCACCTCCTTGGGCCCCGTCCATCCCTTGGGCGAACGCAGCACGATCATGGGCCAGAGCGGCCGTTCTGCCTTGCCTGTAGTGCGTGCTTTCTCCTGGATGTCGCGGATCTGTCCGATGCACTGCTCCATCACCTCGGCCATGCGCTGATGCATGAGTTCAGGCTCATGTCCTTCGACAAAATACGGCGTATAGCCATAGCCCTTGAAGAGACTCTCGATCTCTTCATGTGGAATGCGCGCAAGGATGGTGGGGTTCGCGATCTTGTAGCCGTTCAGGTGCAGGATGGGCAGCACGGCGCCATCACGAATGGGGTTCAGGAACTTGTTGCCGTGCCACGACGTCGCGAGCGGCCCGGTCTCGGCTTCGCCATCGCCCACCATGACCGCGACGATCAGGTCCGGGTTGTCGAAGGCCGCGCCGTAAGCGTGCGAAAGGCTGTAACCGAGCTCGCCCCCTTCATGGATGGAGCCCGGGGTTTCTGGCGTGCAATGACTGCCCAGCTTCCCGGGGAACGAGAACATCTGGAAAAGCCGCAGCATGCCCGCTTCGTCGCGGCTGCGATCTGGGTAGATCTCTGAGTAGTAGCCTTCGAGATAGCCGTTGGAGAGCGTGGCCGGCGCCCCATGTCCCGGTCCCGAGATGTACATCACATTCAGGTCGTATTTGCGGATCATCCGGTTGAGGTGAACCCAGGTAAAGGACTGTCCGGGATCGGAGCCCCAGTGACCCAGCAGCCTGCGTTTGATGTGTTCCGCTTTCAGGGGCTCTCGCAGCAGAGGGTTGGCGCGCAGGTAGATCATGCCACCCGAGAGGTAGTTGCAGGCTCGCCAATAGGCGTCCATTTTGCGTAGTTCTTCGGGTTCCAGCACGGGTTCGGGGGGCATAGACGATCCAACTTTCCAAGAGGACAACTCCCTGCAGACTAGCCCTCCCTGGCAAAATCGCGAAAATAAGCGTCTCCGAAACACGTTTTAACGCGCAAAACGCGCTTTCTGCACGACGCCTTCCGGGCGACTACAGCCGCGCCAGCGGCAACGTGTATGATTCGGCGATTCCCTGGCCAGTCAGGGCAAGCCACGGTAAGGCGGCGGAGCAAAGGACGCATGGCGAAACTGATCGGTGCACTGGACCAGGGCACCACGAGCACGCGCTTCATCGTCTTTGACCAGGCCGGCAGGATCGTCGCTTCCGCGCAAAAGGAACACGAGCAGATTTACCCGCATCCTGGCTGGGTGGAGCACCGTCCGCGCGAGATCTGGCAGCGGGCCGTCGAAGTGATCGAACAGACCTGCGCCGCAGCGGGGCTGTCGCCCGCGCAGATTAGCTGCATCGGGATCGCCAACCAGCGCGAGACAACCGTTGTGTGGGACCGGCGCACCGGACAGCCGGTCACCAACGCGCTGGTATGGCAGGACACACGTGTTGGCGAACTCGTCGCGAAGTTCACGCTGGATGGCGGTCAGGACCGCTTCCAGAGCCGCACCGGCCTGCCGCTTGCCACCTACTTCAGCGGCCTGAAGATTCGCTGGGTCCTGGACAACATCCCCGATGTGCGGGCGGATGCGGAACGCGGTCATCTGCTGTTTGGAAACATGGACAGCTATCTGCTCTGGAACCTGACCGGTGGTGTTTCGACCGGTCTGCATCGCACGGATGTCACCAACGCCAGCCGCACGCAACTGATGGACCTCGACACGCTGGACTGGGATGACGAGCTGCTCGGCATCTTCGGCATCCCGCGGTCCATGATGCCGGAGATCCACTCCAGCAGTTCCGTCTTTGGCGAGATGAAGACCACCTCCCTGGCCGGTGTACCCATCGGCGGCATGCTGGGCGACCAGCATGCCGCGTTGGTGGGCCAGACATGCTTTGCGCCTGGTCAGCTGAAGAACACCTACGGCACGGGCTGCTTTCTGCTGATGAACACAGGCGAGAAGAAAGTGCTTTCGCGCAATGGCCTGCTCACCACGGTGGCCTATCGGTTCGGGAACGGGCCCGCGGTGTATGCGCTGGAGGGCTCGATTGCGATTACGGGAGCTCTGGTGCAATGGGTTCGTGACAATCTCGGGCTGATCGACAGCAGCTCAGAGATTGAGACTCTTGCGCGCACCGTTGCCGACAATGGCGGGGTCTATTGCGTTCCGGCGTTCTCCGGCCTGTACGCTCCGTATTGGAAGGACTCGGCGCGCGGTGTGATCGTCGGTCTTACGCGCTACGTCAATCGCGGCCACATCGCGCGTGCGGTGCTGGAAGCCACAGCCTTTCAAACGCGCGAGGTGGTGGAGGCCATGGAGGCCGACTCGGGTATTGTGCTGGAGCAGCTGCGCACGGATGGAGGCATGGTGGCCAATGATCTGCTGATGCAGTTTCAGGCCGACCTCCTCAATCGCCCGGTGGTCCGTCCGATGATGCGCGAGACGACGGCGCTGGGCGCGGCGTACGCCGCAGGGCTGGCCTGCGGCGTTTACTCCGGCCT
>CAXTGN010000415.1:0-1249 GCA_964243455.1 uncultured Acidobacteriaceae bacterium | reverse complement strand
GCGAACTTACCACGAACGCCTCCATCGATCACATCTGGGAGCCTCAGCTCGCCGAGGCCACGCGCGAGCGGCTTTACCGGCAGTGGAAAAAGGCGGTCACACGCTCGTTTGACTGGGTGGATGAGACGGACGAGGGAGGGACGTCATGACCTCGGACTCCTCTGCAGTCGAGCGGAAGGCGCTCCTTGGCGAACTCATCGCAGAAGCGGTTGCCATGGCGATCATTATCGCCATCGGCGATTCCGTTGCATGCATGTGCACGCTGTATGACCCAAGTCCTTACAGGACGGCCTACTGGGGCGTCTGCATCACCTGGGGCCTGGCTGTGACCATCGCCATCTACACCACCGGTTCGGTAAGCGGGTGCCACGCCAACCCAGCCGTTACGCTTGCTCTCGCGGCGTTTCGCAAGTTTTCCTGGCGCAAGGTGCTGCCGTACTGCGCGGCGCAGGTCACCGGCGCTTTTTGCGGAGCGGCCATGGTTTATGCGCTGTTTTTCCCTGTGATCGATGCGTTCAATCAGCTACATCATCTGACACGCGCCGCAGGCGGAGCGGCGGACGTCTTCTTCACACATCCAGGGCTTGCCGTCACGCCCACGCATGCTTTTACCGACGAGATCCTCATCACGGCGCTGCTGATCTTCGGCATCTTTGCCATCACAGAGCAGTACAACGAGCAGGCGCCCGGGGCGAATTGCGGTGCGCTCATCATCGGATTTCTGGTAGCGGCGATCGGCGCGTCTACAGGATTCCTGGAGGCCTGGGCCATCAACCCTGCACGTGACCTGGGGCCGCGGCTGTTTGCGTTTTTCGCCGGCTGGGGCTCGTCCGCGCTACCCGCACCGGGCCATTACTGGTGGACTCCCCTCGTTGCGCCGCTGCTGGGTGGCCTGCTTGGCGGCGGTGCGTACCAGGGGCTGATCCACCAGTTTCTACCAGCACGCAATCGCGCGCGCGTCCTCGCAAAGTAGTCTGGCGCGCTTTGCGCCTGAGGCCCTAGCGACCGTCGGCAACCAGGCTTACCGCGTGGCGCTCGTGACCCGTCTCAGCAAGGTGGTATGCAGCCCCGATCAGGGCGATGTGCGAGAACGCCTGCGGGAAGTTCCCCACCAGACGTTTACGTTCGGTGTCGTACTCCTCCGAGAGCAGCCCCACATCGTTTGCCAGGGCCACCAGGCGTTCGAACAGCTCCCGCGCATCGTCGTCCCGGCCGATCAGCTTCAGATTGGTGACCATCCAGAAGCTGC
>CAXTGN010000414.1:0-5004 GCA_964243455.1 uncultured Acidobacteriaceae bacterium | reverse complement strand
CAATCCTCTGCAACCGCAAAGGAAGCAAGCGGCGGACCATCTCATTAGTCGCATTCTCGTGAGTATTGGGACCCCCAGTCCCGCGGGTCGCGGCGGACTCAAGTTCCCACAACCGCGTTTTTCAGGATTTATCGGCTCTGCTGTTAGTCAGCAGTGATTTGTAAAGTCACGGCTAGCCGCAGCGAGCTATAGTACGAACCTCGGACTGGTCCGCGCTGTACACTCCGCAGCTCGTGAGTTAACAACCCCCCCCCGTTAGCTTGATTGTGAGTGGCTGCACCTTCTCAGGTTATTAGAATGCGTTCGGTTGCACAGGACACGCTGTGGAGCACACGCTTCTTTGCTGTTGCATACGATTCCGACGAAAGTTTGTAGGCGAAACTCCCCGTTCGGCAAGAAAGGTCGCAGCAAAGGTCGAGTAGCTCCCGAACCCCGCAAGTACCGCAACCTGCTGCAGTGTCAGCGTCACGTCCTTCATCAGCCCTGCCGCAATCTGTACGCGCAGCCTGCAGACGTAGCGCCACACCGGGTACCCGGTAGCCTGTCGGAAGATCCGCGTCAGGTGAAACGGACTCGTCCCGCATGCCTGCGCGATGGTAGCTAAGTCGATCTCTTCAAGAACGTGCGCATGAATGTACTCCAGTGCGCTTCGCACTCGCCGATCCCCATGGTTCAGCTTGTACCGAGTGTCCTTCAGGATGCGCCCGTCGGCGACCATCAGTATCGCCAGCTGTTGGAATAAGGCCTCGCCGGGCAGCCTGCCAAATGGTTGGCCCCTTTGCGTGTCTCTGGCGAGAGCCCGCACCAGCCCGCTTATACCCGGAGCGCGGACCGACAGCGCGGACCGCAACTCCCACCGCGACGAGACAAGCATCTCCTCTCCCACGGCAGCCTCCACCGCATCGGGCGTGAAGTATAGACACGCAAAGTCCACCGGCCGGCTCCACCAGGAGGTGACGCTGGTACCGGCCGAGATCACCGAGACACAATCCCCAGGCAGATCCGTGTCGCTGCGGTGTCCATCGGAGATCCACCCCATCTTCATCGGCGCTGTATCCATCCGCACCGCCAGATGGTGAAACGGCACGGCCGGCGTCGGGTCATGCATAGGCCCAAAGCACGACCGCTCCAGCGCGCATCCCTTCCACTCGCCACGCGACAGCACGGCTTCCCGGAACGGGGGTGGTACACGGCTCAAATACACGGCAGGGTTCACCGGATCCATGCAAACACAATAGCAAGATCCTGAGACTCCGGGGCGATCTTCCCCCGAACTGCCGGCCGTGCGATCTATGCTTCGTCTGTAATCCCGTAAGGAGCAAACCAGATGCTTCGCATCCCTCGCAACGCACCGTTTCTCACGACCGCACTTGCCTGCTGCCTGGTGTTGCCCGCTGCCGTGCTCCACGCCCAGGTGTCCACTGCAGAACAGCAACTGATCGATGCGGACCGCGGCATGCTCCAGGACATGGCGGGACCGCATCCAGACCAGGAAAAGTACGCTCATGCGCTCGCCCCGGAATACGTGGATGTGGAGGATGGCGAGACGCACCCACGAACCGAGGTGCTGGGGTGGTTAGCAACGTTAATGGGTTTCACCTTCCAATACGACCATCCACACGCGGTCGTTCTTTCCCCCACTTCCGGCTACGTTATTGCGGACGTTCACTACGCCTTCTCCTATGTCAGAGAACATAAGCTGATGACCACAGCGTTCGTGCTGCGCGACGGCAAGTGGCTCGCTACGCTGCACACCGAAATGCCTTTTGAGAATGATCACGACGCGATCCTCGCCACACCGGCAGACAACAATCCGGACGTGATCGCAATGCGCCGGCTTGCGGCGGACGTCATGTCACAGGTACGCGTTCCCGGCTACGCACCCTTCCCCCTCTATCCCGTCACCTTCGACGCCGGAACCGGTGTCTCCTTCTCCAACCGAAAGGGCGCACACGAGGCAGACTTCACCACTCTGCCGCCACCGATGCAGCAGCTGTGGAGCAATTGGGCAAGCGACACGCACGACGAACCCTCGGGTGAAGCGCTCTTTAAGGACATGTTCTACCGGTTCTTCCTTGTCCATGAGCTTGGCCATCTGATCGCAGGCCGCGTCCTGCAGGGCTTACCTGAAGCAGAACAAAAGCAAGTGGTGGCCAATGAGAGTGGCAACGCCCCGGAGAAGGAGCTCGTGGCCAACCGTATTGCTGTGGCATGGTTCGCGAGCACGATCCGCAGTACCTCGCCGGGCTTGTCGCGGACTTCCGTCTCATCGGGGAAAAGCTACCCAATCCCGTTCCGCAGGGCGCCAATCCCAACCGGTATCTCACGCAGAATTACCTCAAATTAGCCGCCGATCCCCTAGCCTATGGCTGGTATCAGTTGCACATGGTCGTCTCTGTCTACGATGAGCCGGCAAAGAGCCTCCAGCAGGTTTTAAACACACTCCCAACCCTTCGCTACACCGAAGAATAATGGCGGCATACGGAAGGTAAGCAACTCGCCACCTACGTCTTCAGCGTGCAAACAAGAACTTTTGCTCGAGGCGGACTCTGCCGCTCTTGCAACCGCGACTCGACCTCTCCCAGGTCAGTCCCGTTAGGTCGCACATTGTTGACCAATCCGACTAATTGGACCCGTTAGAGTCCAACCGGGTCAACTTCCGTGAACGGCGTTTGTCGTTACCAATCCGTTGCAGCCTCGTCTGTATGGCAGATGTTTTCCAATCCGGCCGCGGAGAGCGTTGTCGATGCACTTTCGCTTTGAAGTCCGAACCTGGAGTTTAAGCACCTTTCTAGTGTTGGCATCTGTAGCGCGTTGCCAAAGCGTTCCAACTACGGCAACACATGATGAGGTCGAACAATGGCTTCGGAGCAGTGAACCCCGTATGGTCTCTTGGGGAGCAACCTTTGCTGCGAGTACAGCGGATAGAGATGCTCTGCCTGCTCTGGAGAGCCTTGCCGGAAACTACAAGGCTCTCCCACCCCAACAATATGACCCACAAGGCAACTACGTCCCTCGAACGCTCGACCAGAAGCAGCAGCTTGACTCGATGCAGGCCGTTCTCGACGCTTTAATCCAGCTTCACGGCACGATCACCTCAGAAGGCATCCGGGCGATCCTTCCTGACTTCTCTGCGCAGGGGCTTGTGCTCTTTGCCACGATGCCTGAACCCGAGCGCTCACGGTTCGCTTTAGCCGTTTACGAGACCCGCGACACCTCGGACCAGCCGTTCAACTGGCGGCGCAGTGCGCAACAGCAGACGATCCACATGGCAGCCGCAATTCTCGCCCTGTATCCCCCACCGGGCTTCACGACAACCCTTCTTCGCGAGACTACGATCATCCTGAAAGTAGCAGTGACCGATGATGATCGGGAACGGGATGGATGGGGAACCGGTGGCATGTGTGGAGATTCTCTCGGGCTCTCACCTGTACCTGGCTGGCCACAAACCTTTACCTACGTTGTCGAACAACACTGGCCTAGCGAGAGACGAACGGAAACGGTACTTGTTGCCGGTGTGCCCGATATCACTTCACGTCGTGCGCTCAGCAACAGCTCCTGCTCCACTCTCCCGGGTTTTACCAGTGCTCAGAAGCTCATCCTTGCACAACAGGAAGCGGGCATAGCGTTTTCCGCAAAGCGGGCAGGCGTTCTTGAATACGACACGCTTCGATACACCGGTTCCACCGAGTTTCCTGCTTCCCTAGAAGCCCTAATTTCGCGTCACCGACAACCTTTTCTTGCACTGACTGAGATTCTCGTGAGCAAAGGCTTCGTCGAAGTTCCAGAATCCGAGAGCGCGACGCCAAGATTTGAACTGGAGATCGACGATGAGAGAGGGGACAAAAGCCAATCCCTGCAGGTCCCGCGAAATCTTGGTCCGCGCACGAGTATCAATTCATATAAGCCTGAGAGCGGTGGCTTTCTCAAGCACGAATGACGGAGTGCTGCAGGTCTCAAAAAGTCACACAGGCGGAAGTTGATTGCCTCGACACCCTTGAGCTAGATCGGCTCGCTGACTACCGAGAGCGGCGTTTCTCATTACCTATATGGCGCGGTTGGCCGGGTACATGTGATCGATGATCTTAGGCAGATACTCACGGAGGAAATTTGTCGCAGTCGCACCTTTGAAGAAGTGAGCTGCCTTCTCCTCCAAAACCAGGCTCGCGAGTCCGTGTAGTGTGGCCATGCCGCACAGCATCTCGGCAGAATCCTCGAAGCTGGCCGTATCTGGATGAGCCTTGCCGCGATAGGCGAGAACAGCATGGCCAAGACGATTCCCCGGTCCTTTGCTAGCGATGACAAGTCGCGAATCGCTGCGGTCAACCAGATCCTTTCGGAACATGAGTCGGAAATGACCGGGATTCTCGACAGCAAACTCCACGAAAGCGAGCATCACGGCCCGCACATCCGTCACGGCATCCTGCGAGTGCCCGGCACCCTCGATGTATCGTCCCGCTCGGTCGTATGCCAGGATGGCGACTTCGGTGAGCAGGCCTCTGGCGCCCCCGAAATGATGTGCGGGCGCTGCTGGTGAAACACCCGCTTTCTGAGCCGCCGCACGCAAAGAAAAGCCTTCAATGCCTCTCTCGGCGATGATTTCGTCAGCAGCCGCGATCAGCGCGGCGCGAAGATCGCCATGATGGTAGCTGTCCTTCATTTTCGTGATGGCAGCCATTTTATCTTGACGGCGTTTAGATAATCCGCTACTGTGAGTGGAAGTGGTCTGGACGTTCTTTGGAGGACTTGTACGGCCCATAACTTAACAGTGTACAGATACCCGCCGGAAATGAAACGCCCGGCAGAAGAGGCGAAATGAGCAAGGTCTGGTTCATCACAGGAGCATCGCGCGGGTTCGGACGCGTGTGGGCAGAGGCAGCACTCGAACGAGGCGACAAGGTTGCAGCAACCGCGCGAAGCCTGGAGAGCGTTTCCGATATGAAGGAACGGTTTGGGGACGCGGTTCTTCCGTTGCAGCTGGACGTAACCGACGCTGCTCGCGTT
>CAXTGN010000413.1:2141-5012 GCA_964243455.1 uncultured Acidobacteriaceae bacterium | reverse complement strand
CCCGGCCTACGAGCTTTCAACGGTGGATACGCGAAACGAAGCGCTCAGTCCGGAGCGCACCTTAACCAAGCCGCCGCCAACGGATCTTCTCCTCGCCGCCGAGCGGAGCCGCCTGGGGCAGGTTTACGTGGACTGGTCGTCTATGCCCTGGGTCACCCTCGGGGCAGAGCGGCAAGGCTCCGGGGAAGGGCCGACCGCATCCTTTCAAGACCTTCGCTTCATGGGCTCGTCTTCCTTCCTGCAGCGCCAGGGCAAAACGCCTTTGACCGGCGAAGTCGCGTTGAGCAACTCCGGCCAGGTACTCGCAGAGGGCATGGATGGAAAGTTCGGCCGATAAGTACATCTCGTACAATAAGAAGCAACAGCCCACGCCAGGCTGACGTGGCGCCCTGTGCGCTCCACAACGAGGACCTCGAATGATTGCCTATGTTGTTCTGCTGCTCGCCGCGATCAGCCGCCTGCTGCCACACGCCCTACACGGTACTGGCCTGAATGTGACCGCAGTCAGCGGTGGTTTGTTGTTCTTCGGCTCACGCCGCCCACGCTGGCAGATGCTCATCGCCGTTTGTGTCATGGCACTCACCGACGTTTACCTCACCCGGTACGTTTACGGATTCCCGTTCCATGTGAGCGGTTACGTCGTCACGTGGCTCTGGTATGGCGCTGTTTGCCTGCTGGGCAGTACGCTCTTGACGCGCATCTCTGTGCTGCGCGTCGGCGCGGCCGTCCTCTCGTCCGCAACCGGGTTCTTTCTTCTCAGCAATCTCGTCGTCTGGATGAGCGGCGGCATGTACGCGCATACGCTTCCGGGCCTCGCGACCTGCTACGTCGCGGCCCTGCCCTTTTATGGCAATGACCTTGTCTCCACCGGCCTTACGGCCGTGGTCCTTTTCGGACTTCCGGTTGTTGCCGCCCAGCTCGTCAAAGGCCTTCAAAGCTCCTCAACGCCGACCAGCCACTAACGAGGGTCGATCACGCCTCTTCGACAGGCAGGGACAGGCCCCTCCGCCTGTCGAACACCTTTCGCACGACGTAGAAGATCACCAGCAGAATGCCAAGAAACGCTGTGCCGATCACAAGCGCAGAGTGTTGATGCATGGCTGTACGCAGGCTGTGGACAAGCTTCGGGCCGAACCAAATCGTCAGCAGCGAGCAGACGATGAACTGGATCAGCTTGCCAAGAAAGATCGCCACGCTAAACGGCAACACCTTCATCTCGAAAACACCCGCCGCGAACTCGAACAGCTTCAGCGGGGTAGGTGGCGGCAGCATGGCAGGGATAAGGATTGCCACAAATTCCTGTTTTTCGAACCGGTCGCGTATCCGTTCGTAGCGTTCACGATTGATGCGCTTCAGCAGAAACAGCTCCCCCCCGGCACGGCCGACGAAGAACGGAACCAGCGATCCAAGCGCTGAGGCAGCCGCGGCAATCAGGCAATAAAGCAGAAACTTCTGATGGTTGTTGGCGACATATCCAATGACAACCCCATCCATCGACACCGGAATCGGGATCAGTGCTGAGTCGATCAGAGCCAACCCGCCCACACCCCATACTCCCAGCGGCTTCATCACTGCTAACAAGGCGATCGAGACCTTGTGTATCCAACCCATTGGACCAAGTTTCACAGGGTTCGATTTTACGCTCTGCAGTGGGCCTGTGGTCCGGGGCTGGGGTGGACCTGCTTCTTCAATTCCCGTTTGCGGGAGGGTGGCTTGTTTTGCCCGCGATCAGGTCCAGGGCGTGAGGAAGCAGGGGAAGTAGCGTCCGCAAACCTCCCGTAGCACCGGACGGGCTGCCGGGGAGATTGACCACGAGTGACCTCCCAGCGATCCCGCAGACACCTCGACTGAGCACCGCGAACGGCGTCTCCTGCGATCCCTGCAGGCGTAACAGTTCGGCCAGCCCGGGAACCAAGCGCTCGCAAACGGCAAGGGTCGCCTCCGGGGTGTTATCGCGCGGCGCTGGTCCTGTCCCGCCGGTCGTCACAATCAAATGGACGCCCGCAGAGGCCAGCGATCGCAGATGTTCTGTGAGGACCAGGAGATCATCAGGGGAAACAATCACATCAAGAACCCGGGCGCCTTCAGCTTCCAGCAGGTCCTTCACGCCAGGTCCGGATCGGTCTACCTGCGTGCCGGCAAAGCAACGGTCACTAGCCGTGAGCACGGCGGCGGTTCTTCCGGTTAGCGGCAGTGGCACGCAGTCAGCATACTGCTTTCGCTTTCGCCGGGCTCCTCCGACCCTGCCGTGGATGAGAGAATAATGAGCGGGGCGAAGATCCGTGCCTCGCGAGCCGCAACCTTCGTTCCTGCTCGCCCGTCACAGACTCAGCACGCAATGCCTCCATACTCCCCTACGCCGACTGAAGAAAAACCCAAAGTGCCGAGCTCCCCTGACGTGGATGGAGCTCGAGAGGCTGCGGACGCCGAGTCGCAGGCGGCATCTGAACGCCGTATCGATCCAGATGCTCCGGTTTCCTTTGTGCCGCATGTGTCCGTTCAGTCGACGGCACGACTGCACCCTTTGAAGATTCGCACCGGGCGCTACGGCGAGCTTGAGGAGCACGAGCTTGTTCACCTGCTTGACAGCCTTGAAGACGAACGGGCGCGAGCGCGTTTTCGCGAATCGGTGTACATCTCCGTCTTCGTCTGGATTGCCATTGCGCTTACCGCCTTCTTCGGTCCCAGGTATCTCTGGCACGCTCCGCGCGTGGTTCTGCCGTCCGAGGTGCTTCGGCAGCGGGAGATCACAACGCTCACCGCACCCAATCTGACTGCCCCGAGATTGCGGGCATCTCCGCCGCCTGCGGTGGACTCCCGCACCCTGGAGCACCTCCGGTCCATGGCTCCCAAAGTGCCGCAGCCGCCGGC
>CAXTGN010000413.1:0-2131 GCA_964243455.1 uncultured Acidobacteriaceae bacterium | reverse complement strand
GAAGAAGCGCCCAGGCCCCAACCTGCGCCGCGGCCATCGACGACCCGTCCGCTTCCGTCCGCGCCTACGCCAAACTTCCAGCCGTCAACAGCCCCACCCAATCTGCCGGCAGCTCCCGCCCCGCAACCCGTGACGCCCCGCAACCCCCCACCCGTGGTGGCAGAGGCTCCTCACCCACAGCCTGCGCGCCCCAATTTTGGGGGCGTTCCGCAATCCGCCGCTGACTCCATTCAGGACGCTATCCACGGAGCGACGCGCGGCGGCAGTGGCAGCGGTGGCGGAGTTTCACACAGCCGTGGCGGTTCCGATCTGGGAATGGGACCTGCGGAGATCCTCTCGGACACCCAGGGTGTCAACTTTCAGCCCTATCTAAGACGAATTTTGCAGGAGATCTACGACCAGTGGATCCCACTCATCCCGGAGGAAGCGCGGCCGCCCTTACGCAAATCCGGTGTCACGCAGATCCGTTTCACCATTCTGCCCGATGGCACCATTGGCGCCATGCATCTGGATGGATCCACCCATGACGACGCGCTGAACAAGGCCGCCTGGGGATCCATCACAGGTGTTGGCCAATTTCCGGCTCTTCCGTCGCAGTTCCACGGCCCTAACCTGGAACTCCGCATACATTACCTCGTGAATCAAAGCACGGAGTAAGAAATCGTGATCGGGCGAGAGAAACGCACGCAGGCTTCCGACCAGGCTGCACGAGCACAACCGCCAAGAGCACCTGCTTTGGGACCAGCCGCACTGAAGGCAAAAGCAGAAAGCCGAGCGTATCTTGAGCAGCGGGAGCGTCTGGAACTTCGCAGCGTTCTACGGGGGCTGGTCCTGCTTGCCATCCTTGCTCTGCTCATCACGCTGTTCCGCGCGGACCTTGGCAGGGCGTTCTTTTCAGGATGGTGGCGTCAGTGGTAGCCGCAATCTTGTTAAGATCCCGCCGCCCTGGCCCTGTGTGTCTATGACTACCGGCGAACCCGCCCTGATCATCCTCCTTGGCCCGACGGCCAGCGGAAAATCCGCACTCGCACTCCGTCTGGGGAAAGCGTACGGAGGAGAGATTGTCTCCTGCGACTCCGTGGCGGTCTATCGAGGACTGGACGTCGGTTCCGCCAAACCTTCAAGCTCAGAACGCGCCCGGGTTCCTCACCACGGGCTGGACATTCTGAATCCGGACCAGCCCTCCACCGCTGGCGACTACGCCAGAATGGCCCGCGAGGCTTTTCAGCAGATCCGCCAACGAGGGAAGCTGCCAATTCTGTCCGGTGGCACGGGCCTGTATCTCCGGGCAACGCTGGATGGCCTTGCGCCGGCACCGCCTCGTGATGAAGTGCTACGTGATCGCCTGCGTACCCATGCTGCCCGGCGTGGTTCCGGCGCCCTGCATCGCATCCTGCGGCGCTTCGACCCCCGCGCGGGGGAACGGATTCACCCGCATGACACCCCAAAGCTCATCCGCAGCCTGGAGATGACCCTGCGCGGGGATCAGCCCCAGACCGAACAATGGGCTGCCGGACGCGAGCCTCTGCGGGGCTTCCGCGTCCTCCAGATTGGCCTCGATCCGCCCCGTTCCGCTCTGTACGAGAGCATTAACGTCCGTGCAGCCGCTATGTTCTCATCTGGCTTGCTGGAGGAAACGGCAGCCGCTGCATCCACATACGGCGAAGATGCACGTGCTCTGGGCTCGCTGGGCTATGCGCAGGCTCTGGCTGTGCTGCGCGGAAGTCTGCCCATTGCTGATGCGATCGCTGCGGCCCAGCAGGGCCATCGCAACTACGCCAAACGGCAACTCACGTGGTTTCGCCGCGATCACCGCATCCATTGGATCGGTGGTTTCGGCTCTGACCCGGCCGTCCAAAGTGAGGCGCTCGGGATCGTTGGCGAGCATCTGATCTCCGGGACAAGTGAGCGGGAGAGCAGGGGAGCATGACCGGGGTACGCATCGACAAATGGTTGTGGGCCGCGCGCTTCTTCAAAACGCGTGCGATCGCGGTCAAGGCCTGTGATCTGGGCCGGGTCAAAAGCAACGGCCAGTTGGCAAAGCCCGCACGTGAGGTGCGCGAAGGCGACCACCTGGAGATCACCACCGATGCCGGCCTGCATACCATCCAGGTTCTTAAGCTCAGCGAGG
>CAXTGN010000412.1:0-5013 GCA_964243455.1 uncultured Acidobacteriaceae bacterium | reverse complement strand
AATCACTCTGGCCATCCACACGGCCAGCGGGAGGCCATTCTGAACGATCCACATATCTCCGGGAGGGACATGGAGCGGGAATTCGCTCTTGGCACGGCCAAACGGCTGCTGAAGCAAGCAACCAGAGAGCATGCTGAGCTCTTTGCTTCAGAGGGTGGTAGTGTTCACCACCGGTGTGGTCGAAAATGGTGTTCCGCTTTAACGCTGCATGCCTTATCTCCTATTCTGTACTGGATCGAAGGTGCTCAATACACTCCTGGTCACCCGGACGGACTCTCCACCTATGGGAGGGAGCTCGAGCAGGTGGAGCGACCCGCTGTCATCGGCGGCGGTGAGCGGACGCACCCCGGTGGATGTTGGTCGGTGGTGAGTCCTCTTTTTGACGCATGGAGTGCACGGCCCCGATCACCACCCGGGGTCGTTCTTCATTTTCCAACCTCGTCATTGACACGATGCAGTCATCAGGTGCCAGCCTGTCGAGTGCATGTTGAACAGCGTCGCGGTCACACCCCCGAGTGAAGCAATCGAGGGCACACCGAGGGCACTCTAGGCGGCTCTAACCGTTCCTCAAGGCTCCAAGGGCGCTCTACCGCTACTCGCAAATCTAACAGTTTATTGAGCTTACTGTTCTTTCACGGCGGTAACACGGGTTCGAATCCCGTCGGGGACGCCAAGATTTTGAAGCGACTCAGCTCAGCGGAAGCCCGAAGAGGGCCGGCACGAAGTCAAAGTACTCCAGCACACACAAGGGCGAGAAAAGGCCCCACCATGGGAGGCCTTTCCGTTTTGCAGAACGAGGCGCCTTGGCACGGTCGCCGTGCCTTCGAGGAGAAGTGTAAGCCGAGCCTTCAGCTAGCTGGTTCGTCGTGAAGGTCAGCGACCGCATCAAGCGGCACGAACATCGAGAAAACGGTCCCACTGCTGCCTGCTCGATTGCGGCTCTTGATCCTCATTGTTGCGCGATGCTTCTGCAGGAGGTCCCGGCTTACCCAAAGGCCCAAACCTGTCCCATTTGCGCCTTTGGTGGTGAAGAGCGGTCCGCAATGCAGGCAAGAGTCTCTGCATCTATATTTTGCCCCTCGTCGGCCACCGTGACCCGGATGCCGGGTTTGCCTGTAGTAAGGTCCCTGGCTTCACGCGTACGTAGGTAGAGCGTGCCTCCATGCCGGAGTGCGTCGAAGGCGTTTCCCACGAGGTTGCCAAAGATCTGCCGCAGCTCAGAGCCATAGCTCCACACGAGACTGCGGTCCCGGTAGTTCCGCTCGATGACGATGTGCTCCGGAACCATACGACTCTTGAACAGAGCGGCTGCCGAATCCAGGAGCAGAGACATCTTTTTCCATTGAGGAACGGTGGATTGACGATGAAACCGTAAGAATTGCGTGACAATCTGGCTGATCCGATTCAGCTCCTCTTCCGCGACGACCACATACTGGCGTGCTTCGGGATCCTGCGTGCTGATTCGTAGCAGGTACAAAAGATTGGTCACTGCTTCGAGTGGATTGTTGATCTCGTGGGCGATCGTCGCCACAAGCCGCCCAGCCAGGGCCAAATTTTCGCTCTTGCGCAGAGCTTCTTCGGCAAGCTTCTGCTTTGTATATCGCGGAAGTAAACCGACAGACCTTGTGCAGAAGGGTAGCAATGGCATTCCAGCTATTGTTCAGGGGTTCAGGGTAAAACTCCTCAAAGTGAACGGGCTGTCCGGTGTTCACGGCGCGATGGTAGCCTTCGTAGAAGGCGGTACCTTCGGCCTTTGGAACAACTCCCAAACGATGGACCCGACGAGGTCTTCACGGCGGGCGCCAATCATGCTTGCGCCCTACTCATTGAAGTAGGTGTAACGCCAGTCTTTATCGAGCACAAGCAGGCCGTCTGTGATGCTCTCGAGTACAGCGGTCAGGGCTTGGGTGCTTCGTGCAAGCTTCTGCCCCGAGACAAAGACTTCGGTGACATCCTGGCAGGTCACAAGCACACCGTCGGTCTGCCCGGAGTCGCCAAAGATCGGACTATAACTGTAGGTCCAATAGACGTCCTGCAAGACGCCGTCTCGTTCGACCGGCACCAATCTATTTCAAAGAAAAGAGGGCGTCCATGCTTCATGACAGATTGGACCTGAGGTGAGACCAGGTCCCAGGCCTCCTTCCAGCACTCCCGCGCGCGAACTGCCCCAGACCCGCAGGATGCTTTTCTGCCATCAAGGCCGGTAGCCATCGTTGTAGAACTGAACCCCATCGCCTTTCCACGAGATAGAGGTCGGGAACCCGCAGCCGAGCATCAGGTTCACCGCGCTTCTCAGATGACTGGGCCAGCTCTCAACCGGACCGACGGGAGTTTCGCTCCAGTCACCTGAACGGATTAGCCGGGCCATCTCTGAATCTCCATGGATGAGGCGAGAGTTGGTTAAGGGAAGCGGCTGGGTGTTCGGGAAGTGTTGAATCAAGTTCTGAAGTCCTTGGGAATTTCACCTAAAGAAGCAACCTCACCATTGTCCCTCAAATCAGCCGAGAAGGGCTCAGGCTTCCATGGCCTGGTACAGTCGCGAGGGGGAAGAAGCCACTGCCGTGAATGGAATTCGGGTCCTGATCGGGTCCGACAGACCCAGGCGCAAGCGGGGGGAACGCGATCAGGACAACGCTCCTGAAACCTGGCCGGAGGATGGTTTGCTCGGAACGCAGCCTGGGCGAAACAAGAACGGGAGAAAGTGGTAGATGCTTTCTCCAGCACTTGCACACATATTGCTGCTTCTGATCGTTGCGGTCAGCATCCTGCTGATGCTGATACGGCCGCGCGGCATTGCTGAGGTGTGCTGGATTGGTGGCGGCGCGCTTGTTCTGGTTCTGCTCCGTCTGGTTCCCCTCAAGCTGGCTGGAAAGGCTGTGGCTGAAGGCTTTGATGTCTACCTTTTCCTTGTCGGCATGATGCTGCTCTCTGAACTGGCACGGGAGCACGGCGTCTTCGATTGGCTCTCTTCGGCAGCCATTCGGGGCGCGAACGGCTCCTGCACGCGGCTGTTCACGCTGATTTACGCCATCGGGACGCTGGTCACAGTCTTCATGTCCAACGATGCAACCGCGGTAGTGCTCACCCCCGCTATTCTGACCGCGGTGCGAAAAGCCAAGGTACAACCGCTGCCGCATCTGTTTGCCTGCGCTTTGATCGCGAACGCGGCATCGTTTGTTCTGCCCATCTCCAATCCCGCGAACCTGGTGATCTTCCATGGCGGCGGCATGCCCCCGCTGGACCAATGGCTGCTGTCATTCGGCGTACCCTCCATACTCTCCATTACGGCGACCTATGCCGTGATGCGCGTTTATTTTCGCGAGGATCTCAGCAGCCAATTCCAAGGTGAGGGCGAAGCCAAGTCGCTGAACGGTGAAGGCAAGCTGGTCCTGGCTGGCCTCCCTGCCATGATCCTCATTCTGCTCGTGGCATCCACTTTAAAGAAGCATCTCGGGCTCCCTACCTGCCTCGCAGTTCTTGCCATTACAGCGGCTGTATCCGTGAAATCGAAGTCGAACCCGATTAAGTTGGCACGCGAGATCAGTTGGGGAACGCTCGCGCTCGTCGCCGGGTTGTTCATCATGGTTGACGCTGTCGAGAGCATCGGCGCACTCCAGCTCACGAGCAGCTGGCTGGCCTGGGCTCAGCACCTGCCGTTCGCTGCAGGAGCTATGGTCACAGGCTTTGCTGTTGCGGTCGCAAACAATCTTGTGAATAACTTGCCGCTCGGTCTGATCGCGGGGGGAACTCTCCAGGCGGCTCACACCAAGGGACTTCTTGCGAACGCGGTCCTGATCGGCGTCGATCTTGGTCCAAACCTGTCGATCACGGGGTCCCTCGCGACGATCCTTTGGCTGCTCGCCTTGCGCAAGGAGAAGCTGGATGTGAGCTTTTGGGACTTCCTGAAGGTCGGTGCCATCGTTATGCCCGTTGCTCTCGCGCTCTCGCTTGGCGGGGCCACCGTCATGCACCTTCTCTTCCCAACTTCCTGATGCATCGGTCACTGGCCTCGGCGTTCGTGGGGCGGCGCAAAGCCTGGAGGATGTGTACACGCCAAGCGCAGATGTCCAGCCTTCCCACGTCCTCTTCCCCTGGTCAACTGCGGGTAAAGGCACGACGGCCCAGCCAATCTGGCAGATTGACGCAGCGGGAGATCGGGCGATTGATGGCTGCTGCTCGTTTGAACGTGCATCCTGATTCGATCAAAGCGGATCTGTCAGGCTGCGCTGAAGCAGAACCGGGAATCAAAGCAATGATGGCTTACACCCCTGTTTACGAACAGCTTACCGAGGTATTTCGGGACGTTTTCGACGATGAAACGATTGTCCTCACGCCAGACACGACCGCAGCCGACATCCAGGGCTGGGATTCATTCGGCCACTTGAATCTGGTTCTTGCTCTTGAATCACGCCTGGGAATGAAATTCAAGACGACGGAGATCGAGTCGCTGCACAATGTAGGGGAGCTTGCCGGACTTCTCGAGTACAAGCTTGAGAACGCGGACAAACGATAGATGTAATTTCGCCCTCTCAACGGTTCTGTCGCGGCCCTGCAGACCGTCTGAAGAAGTACGCAGCCCCGCGAGATCTACGCAACCAACGCACGAACGGCTTCAAATGCCTTAACCCACCAATGCGTGCTAGGGGCCTTGAGCTGGTCCTTTGAAACGTTCGGCATCCAGCGGTCAACAACAGGCATCGGTCGCAAAACATCGCAACCTTTGCAGGACCCCTCGCAGACCAGGTCCACCACGTCCCGGAAATAAAAACGGTGCAGATTACCGTAGGGCTCCACCTCGTAACCGGGTGTGTGTTCGAAGCGGTCGATCAACGGGTTGCCTGAAACGATCGCTGCCTCAGGCAGTGGTTCAGGCTGTGCTCTCACCACAAGAAAGCTCCTGTGGTGCAGCAGAAATTGATCCCGGTACTGGATAGAGCCGCTGAAGTATCCAACGTTCTTCCAGTTCTGCATGAGATGGAATTGGGTTACCTCCAACAGCGGAGCGCTTGGGTC
>CAXTGN010000411.1:0-5015 GCA_964243455.1 uncultured Acidobacteriaceae bacterium | reverse complement strand
TTCACCTGGCCATCAACGACGGTCTTGCGAAAGGCCGGCAGATAGGTCTCTTCCAGGTCGCGGCTGCTGACCACCGCGTCGAAGGTGTGGCGCTGCGACTCCGGGCCGGAGTGCACGGCAAAGTGCTTGCTGGTGGCGACGGCGATGGGGTGCTCGGGGTCGGGGCCTTGCACGCCACGAATGAACGCCGTGCCCATGGTCCCGGTCAGGAAGGGATCTTCGCCGTAGGTCTCCTGCCCTCGGCCCCAGCGCGGGTCGCGGAAGATGTTGATGTTCGGCGACCAGTAGGTCAGGCCGTAGAAAATGCGATGATTGTTCTCGCGCTGGGCCTGTTCAAACTTGGCGCGGCCTTCGGTCGAGACCACGTCGCCCATCCCGTGCACAATTTGCGGGTCCCAGGTAGCGGCCATCCCGATCGCCTGCGGAAAGACTGTCGCGTACCCCGCGCGCGCCACGCCGTGCAGCGCCTCGCTCCAGGTCTGGTAGCTGGGCACACCCAGCCGCGGAATGGCCACGGCCCAGTCCTCAAGCTGCGAAGCCTTTTCCTGCAGCGTCATGCGGCTGACGAGATCATGGGCACGCTCTGCCGCAGGTAAGCCCGGATCCATGTAGGCGGGGTGATCGTTCGGGGTTGTCTGCGCCAGGGCGGTTGAGGCAAGGCAAAGGGCAGCACATGAGGCAAACAGGGGACGCTTCATCGACAGGCAGCTCCAGATAGTTTCGGCTGCCATATAAGAACGGAAACACACCACAAATGGCAAGAGCGATGCGCCCTCTTTTGGCGCACCACCCCAGATTGCCTGCCCTTTCTTCCTGGACTCGAAAGAATCTGCCTAAAACTGGAACCGCAGCGACATCTGAATCTGCCGCGGCGACCCGATGGTGTGCCGCGTAACGCCCAGACCGCCCGGCGCCTGCGTGTACAGGCTGTACGGGTCGGTGCTGAGGGCCGGAGCGTTGTTGTAACCCTCGTTCTGCGACACATTATCGGTCGGGATGTCGAAGCTGGTGGTGTTGCTTACATTGAACACGTCCAGCGTGTAACGCAGGGCATACCGGTCGCGGAGCTGGACGGACTTGACCAGGGAGGCGTCCAGCCGCTTTTGCCAGGTTTGGCGGAAAATATTGCGCTGCCCCGAGGTGAAGTTCGTTTCAAAGACATCGCCCTGAGGCACGCCCATATCTCCAGGAGCGATCAGCGGGATGGTGAAGCAGGACGACTTGAGCGCCGCCCCGGCGCCGGTGGCCGGATTGTAGAAGGCGCCACTGGCGCCGGTCTTGGCGCTCTGAGGCGTGCAACCCTGAGCCAGAGGCACGATGGGGTTGGTGATGCCATTGAACGTCGAGTAGAAGATGCTGCCAACCGCGCCGGAGTAGTCGATCACGCTGTACGGCTGCCCGCTCTGGAAGATCCCCAGACCATTCAGGCTCCAGTGATTGGTCAGTTTTCCGGCGAGCGAACCCTCGCTGAAGGTGTTGGGAAGCGTGTAGCTGAAGGTGAAGTTCATCACGTGGGTGCGGTCGAAGTCAGCGGAGCCGTAGCCGCTGCGCAGCACCCGCGGGTTGTTGCCGTTGTAGAACAGACCCAGCGCACTCTGCTCATCCGTGGCATGCGAGAAGGTGTACGACACACCGGCCTGAATGCCGTGGCTGATGCGTTTTTCCAAATGCGCCTGCAGCGCGTGGTAGGCCGAGATACCTGCGGCCGTGTAGCTCTCCGACTCCGACGAGTAGCCGATGTAGGGCACACGCAGGTCGACGTTGCCGCCCTCGTAGTTCTGCTGCATTTGGCCATACTGGCAATTGCCGCCGTCCGGCTGATTCACGCAGATCGGCGCAAAGGTGTTCGGATCAAGCACGGTGTAGCCGTAGCTGAAGGATTGCGCGTTTGGGCCGCCTGCGAGTGTCGGCGAGCTCGGTGTGGCAATCTGCGCCTGATTGATCGGCAGTGGGATCACCTGGTGCCGGCCCAGATTCCCGACATAGCCGATTTCCACGAGAAGGTCGGCGCGCGGCTGCCATTGCATGTCAAGCGTGAAGTTGATGCTGTACGGCAGTTTGTTCGCCGGGTTATAAGCCCCGAGGGTGTACGGCTGGGCACCCTGGATGATCGATGCCGCATTGGGCAGATAATTGACCAGGCTGGCGGCGCTCGGATTCACAGGTGCCGGGCCAAGTGCCGGGCCCCAGGGCGTCTGCAGCGAGTACGCGCTTGTATCCGGACCGTACGGCGTGTTGCCGCAGATCGGGATGTAGAAGTCGTAGAGGTAACTTGTGCTGCCGTAGGGCGAGGCGCTGTACGGGCAGTGCTGCTGGGTCACAAAGGGCGGCGTCTGGCTCACGCCGAAGGGACCGCCGGACACCTCGCCCGCGGCGTAGCCCGGCGAAAGATAGGTGTATAACTCACCGCGGTCGTAGTACATCCCCATCCCCGCGCGGATCACGACTTTACCGTCGTCCCAGGGCGGCAGCCACGCGGCACCCACGCGCGGTCCAAAACCCCACTGCCGTCCAGTCAACGTGGTGTTGCTTACGCCCTTGCTGCCACTGACGTTGTTGCCCGCAATCAGGAAGCCCGGGTTGACGATCGTGTCTGACGTTGCCGAATACTGGTACTGGGACGGATCGAAGTTAAAGATACGGCCGTACTTTTCGGTCAGACCGCCATTCCAGTCCCACCGCAGCCCCGCCGTGAGCGTCAGGTGCTGGGTGACCTGGAACTTGTCCTGGACATACAGGCCATCCTGGTTGGCGCGGTAGTAACGGTTGGCATCGCCCTGCAGAAAGGTCGACGCCACGAAACCGTTAGTGCTGTAGGGCGTGATCCAGTTCTTCGCGAACGTGACGTAATCCGGCGTTGCCACATTGCCCTTGCCTGTACGCTCGTCGCGAATGTTCAGCTGCGTGTACGCAAAGCTGCCGCCGAATGTGAACGCATGCCTGCCCAGGCTGAGAATCGCGTTCGCCGAGGGCATAATGCGGTTCTGGAACACACCCGTATATGCGCTTTGCGACGCTGCGCTCGGCCCGATATTCAGCGCCTGGGAGCCCAGGCCCGCCGGCGTGGCAGCGCCCAGGCCGTCCACAATGGTGAAGCCCGGAAAGTAGGACCCAAAGGCCGGCGACATGGACGCTACCGGTGTGCCGGCCTGCCCCGGTGACCAAAGCTGGTCGTTGGTGCTGTATGCTTTCTCGCGGATGAACCCGAGGGTCTCCGTCAGGCTCAGGTTGGAGCGCAGGGATTGCACGTTGTTGATGGAAAACACCTGCGCGCCTGCGTCCATGTGCTCCGTAAATCCGGGCACACTGGAAAGCGCATAGGGCGTGGAGTTGGGATCGTGCTGGTAGAAATACCTCAACGAAAGCTGATCCCTGGCGCTCGGGTTGTAATCCAGGTTGGCAACCGCGCGGTCAGAGATGAAGTACGACGTGCCCTTTTCAAAAGCGTTCGCAGGTGAGTAGAAGTCCGGTACATGCCCGTTGTCATTGGGTATCAACCATTGACCGTTGGCCTGCCTGGTTTGGAACAGAGCCAGGCCGATCGGGTTTGTGGCCCAATCCGCCGCGGAAATCGTGAGCCCGTTCTCCCCCAGCGGCCCCGCCCAGCTATTGCCTACCAGGGCCGCGAGTCCCGCCGCGGTACGGTTCGTATCGCTGAGTCCAGGCAGGGTGGCAATCTCCGTGTCACCGGTCTCCTCATCGGCGACGTGCAGGTGTTCGTAAGCCAGAAAGAGGAAGAGTTTGTCCTTCAGAATCGGACCGCCCAGCGTTCCCCCTGCCGTGTAGCGATGAATGCCCGGATTCACGGCGCTCGCCGGGATGCCTGAATCCTTTTTGAAGAAGAACGGCGCGGCATTCAGGAAGTTCGTCTCGCGATTGCCATAGGCCGATCCGTGCAGCGCATTTCCGCCCGCCCGGGTGCTCAGATCGATGTGTGCCCCGGAGTGAGAACCCTGTTGCGCGTCATACATGGACGCATTGACGCGGACTTCTTCGAGCGTCTCCGGTGGCGGCGTGGGGATGGCGTTGCCAATCGCGAGGTACACGGAGGAAGCGCTCAGCTCGGTCCCGCCAATGCCGGAGTTGCCCACACCGGTGTTGTTCACCACGCGCGCCGAGGCGACCTGGCTAGTGCTCTTGCCGTTGAACAGGTTGCTGCCGTCCACGCCGTTTAGTAGGAAGGAGTTGCTGGTGTCGCGTTGGCCGTTGGCCCAGATGGGAGAGTTGCCGAGACCGGAGTTCACGCCCGTTCCACCAGGAAGTTCTGCATTCACGCCGGGCGACAGGATCGCCAGCCCGGTGAAGCTGCCCGTCGGCAGCGGGATCGCCTGAATCTGCGCGCGATCCAGCACATAGCCATTCGTCGTATCCGCCGCATTCAGCAGCGGGTCGGCCTCTACTGTTACGGATGTCGAAACTGCACCCACCTGCAGCGTGGCCGGCAGAGTCACCGTGCGGTCCGCCTGCACCGTAATGCTGGGCACCTGCTGCTTCGAATAGCCCTCTCGCGAGAAGCTCACGGCATAATTGCCGATGGGCAGGTTCACCAGGGAGTACTGGCCGTTGCCGCCCGAAACAGCGGTACGGGTGAGCTTGGTTCCCTGGTCCACAGCGCTCACCGTGACATTCGGCACGGCGGCTCCACTCGCATCCACCACCGTTCCGGTGATGCCGCCCAACGTTTGCTGGGCTGAAATGGAGGTCACGGCAGTCAGCAGCAGAGGCGCTGCCCACGCAATGGGAAAGGGCCAGCAAGGCTTACGCACCATAGCAAGGTCTCCAGGAACAACGAGCCCGAAGTGCGCCGTGAAGCGCACCCTTAGAAAACGGCTGTGCACAGGCGGAGCAGAGCCATAACGGCGCAGCTCCGCGAAGAGGATGTCTGCAAAAAGGGTGAACAGCTCTGACACTAGCAGGCCATCGGTGCAGTGGCAACGGGATTCCACACGGGACCCGTGAACGCGGCCCCGCAGCCGCATCTTGGGGTTTACCCGGAAGTGACAGCGCGGGCGCTG
>CAXTGN010000410.1:4543-5017 GCA_964243455.1 uncultured Acidobacteriaceae bacterium | reverse complement strand
GATCCGAAGAACTCGCGGATCGCCGCCATCACCGGCTTGGCGTTGATCAGGTCGTGCGGCATCGCTGTCGACATCTCCTGATACACGCTCATCTTCTCCTTGATCGCGCGTTCCATGCGAACCAGGCCAATGCGGAACTGGTTCTCCATCAGCTCACCCACCGCGCGCACGCGGCGGTTGCCAAGGTGATCGATGTCATCGACGAGGCCGATGTTCTTGCGCAGCTTCAACAGGTACCGGATGGTGCCGTAGAAGTCCTCCGGCGTCAGCGTGCGCTTGTCGAGCTGCGTCGCCTCGGCATTCTCGTACAGCTTGATGTTGAACTTCAAGCGGCCCACGCGCGAGAAGTCGTACTTGCGCGGGTCGAAGAACATGCCCTCAAACAGCGCCGTCGCTGTGTCCAACGTCGGCGGGTCGCCTGGCCGCAGCTTGCGGTAGATCTCGATCAGCGCCTCTTCCGGCTTGCGCACGGAA
>CAXTGN010000410.1:2570-4533 GCA_964243455.1 uncultured Acidobacteriaceae bacterium | reverse complement strand
ATCACGCCGCAGCGTGTTCGCAATAATCGTGCCCACATCGTCGCGCTCAGGGAAGAAGACTTCCAGGGTCGTCACACCCGATTGTGCAATCTTGTGCAGTTTATCGGCAGACAGCTCCTGGTTTGCCTCATACAGCAGCTCGCCCGTTCCCATGTCCACGACATCGGCCGCCGTGATCGCTCCCTCAAACTCGCCGTTCTCCACCTCAACCGAGGTGATGCCGGCCGCACGTAGATTGCGCAGCGCCGAAGGCGTGATTTTCTTGCCGGAGGCGAGAATCTCGTTGCCATCTGTGCCCTTGATCGAAGACGTCGTGCGCGTGCCAAGGATGTTGGTCGCCTTGCCCTCTTCGGTCAGCGCCCAGGTCAGCTTGCCTTCCTTCACTGTGACGGTATCAACCGTATAAAAGGTCTTGAGGATCTCTTCATCCTGACGCAGGCCCAGGGCACGCAGAAAGATCGTGCCCAGGAACTTGCGCTTGCGATCGATGCGGACGTAGAGAATGTTCTTCTGGTCGTACTCGAACTCGACCCAGCTGCCGCGGTACGGAATGATTTTGCCGAGGAAGTAGGTGCGGTTATTTGCGGTCTCGAAGAACACGCCAGGCGAACGGTGCAGCTGGCTGACGATGACGCGTTCGGTCCCGTTCACGATGAAGGTGCCGTTGGCGCTCATCAGCGGAATATCGCCGAAGAATACCTCCTGCTCCTTCATGTCGCGCAGGCTCTTCACACCCGTCTCCGGGTCCTTGTCGTAGATCTTCAGCCGGATCGTGACCTTCAGTGGCGCAGAGTACGTCATGCCGCGCTCTTCGCACTCGGCCTGGTCATACTTCAACTGCAACCCGACAGGGTCACCGCACTTGGTGCAGAAATCCGGCGTGTTCTTGTTGTAGGTTCCGCAGAATTTGCAAAGCACATCGCCCGGATGGAACGGATCCGTGATCACCATGTGTCCGCAATGCGAGCAGGTGGTCCGAAGGTGGTTCAATCCCTTGAGATAGCCGCATTTGCACTCCCAGTTGCCGATCGTGTAATCCACGAACTCCAACTCGGACACATTGCGGAAGTCCGTGATGGGAAACACGGAGGTAAATACCGACTGCAGGCCGTTATCCTCGCGCTCCTGGGGGAGCTTGTCCATCTGCAGGAAGCGCTCGTACGACCGGCGCTGTACCTCGATGAGGTTCGGGATCTGGATGCTGGTTGGAATCTTGGAAAAGTCGAGACGGGTGCGAAGCGCGCGCGTTTCGGTTGTCTGGTTCGACATGCTCTCTCCTGGTGTGGTCGAGGCCTCCCAAACACAGCCAGCGCGCATCCGATGCGGCTGGAACCGTTTGAGAGGAAGAAGAGTCCGGGGTAAGCGGCCTCTGCTTATTGGACTTCTGCGCCTCAAATTCGGTGCACCACTCCTCGTGGCGGGGGCACCTCTGGCGCGTCGTACGTTGAAAGGCCCCTGCGAAGCATTCTGCGGGGTGGAGAAGATGATCTTGCTGAAAAGCTTGGTCGGGCAGGTGGCCCAACGCGCGGAAGATTGCCTCGACCCGCGCGCTGCAACCCGCGCAAACGGGTCAAAAGGCCAGTTGGTCGCCGAGAACGTCGAAGACGCCCTGCCGGAACCGCTGCCCGGAGAGCGTGTATGCACAAAACATGAAATGACACATCTTGAAACGCTGGATAGTCGCCGCCTTTGAGCCCCTGCCCTGGATGCTCAAGCTTGCCGCCGTTCTTTGCGTGTCACCCCTTGATCCCGCTGCTCGGATCAAAAGGCGGCCGGCTCCATAACCCGCGCGCCCAAACGCGGGATGAACCGGATACTGCGAGGTGTGCTAAAGTCTCGTCAAACTGCTGAAGGTGAAAAGTCCGTGGTGGCCGTACCAGCCTTAACTCCCTCCCCGCTGCTGAAGCAAAGCCATGTGCCGGAGTGGAGGTACGATCTTCCCAAGGACAAGAATACATCAGAA
>CAXTGN010000410.1:0-2560 GCA_964243455.1 uncultured Acidobacteriaceae bacterium | reverse complement strand
GAGGCGCGCTAGAATGCAACTTTGGTGGTAACGTCACTTCGAGCCCAATCTGGATTTCTTGGCCTCCACAAAAGCACGGGCCGGAACCGAAGTTCCGACCCACGGCAACTTCCTTGGCTGCTGGAAGTTACTTGATTTCGACCGTCGCCACGCCGTCGAACTTCTTGGCCACTGCGGCCGCCTCGTCCTTGGAGACATTCTCTTTCAGAGGCTTGGGCGCGCCGTCAACCAGGTCCTTGGCTTCCTTCAAACCGAGCGCCGTCACTTCACGCACAGCCTTGATTGTATTGATCTTGTTTGCGCCCGCATCCTTGAGAATGACCGTAAACTCGGTCTTCTCTTCGGCTGCCGGTGCTGCCGCAGCGCCGCCGCCGGCCGGCGCTGCCGCCACCGCCGCTGCCGCGGACACGCCCAGGATCTCTTCGAGCTTTTTGACCAGGTCGGCCGCTTCGAGGAGGGTGAGTTTTGTGATTTGGTCTACCAACTGCTGATCTGCCATGATTTGTCTCCGTGTACTGCTGGATATCTGCTGCTGTCTGCCTCGCCCGGAGACAAACGCTCTCCGGGTTGCCACGCCAGCATTCGAGTTTCCGTTGCGCCCAGACTGCGCCCCCGAAGCTGATGCGGCGAAAGTTGTGCTTACTCTTCCACCGCGTCCGTCGAAGCGGCTTCACCAGCCTGCGAGGCGGTGCCGTTCTCAGGTTGCGCGGCTCCACTGGGCTGCTCCGCCACCGAATCCGCCTCAGAGGCTGGGTTCGCAGCAATCTGCTCCTCAGGTGTGGGAGCCTCGACGGCGTGCGCCTCCGCAACTTGCTCGGCAGGTGCCGACGAGTCGCTTGCCGTCGGCGTGTCGGCCGTAGCCGGTGTTGCCGACGCGGTGAACTTTTCTTTCTCTACGGCCTGATTCAGAACCACGGCGAGATCGCGTCCCGTCGCGTTGATCACCGTCGCTAGGCGCTGCGCCGGCGACTGAATCAGGAACAGCAGCTTCGAGAACAGCTCCTCCTTGCCGGGGAGGTTTGCCAGATCACCGATCTCGTTGACCGTAATGACCTTTCCATCCACGATGCCGAGCTTGAAGGTGAACTCCGCGTTGTCCTTCACCCAGGTCGACAGCGCCTTGGCCAGAGCTACCGGGTCGCCGGAGGTATAGGCTACCGCGCTCACACCCTTCAAGCCCTGCAACGCCTGCTCCACCTTAGTTCCCTGGGAGCTGCGCGCCGCCAGCTTGTTTTTTACGACATGGTAAGAGCCGCCTGCCTCACGCACCGCCTTACGCAGCGCGAAGTCCTTGGAAGCGGTCAGCCCCGTAAAGGTGCCAACAATCGCCGAGGTGCTCGTCTCAAGATCGGCCGCGAGTGTCGCGACCTTTACGTTCTTTTGTGCTTTGGTCAATGCCATGGTGTTTCAGCCTTTTAGCTGCCAGCTGTCGAGCGCTGGCTCAATTTGTGGCGCGAAGCGCCGGATATTCTTTCTTGCCTTCCAGGAGCTACGCCTGGAAGCTCACTTACTTCGCGACGTCCGCCGTAGCTGCCTCGAGCTCGATACCGGGGCCCATCGTGGAAGACAACACGATCTTCTTCACATACTTGCCCTTGGCTGCCGAAGGCTTGGCCTTCATCACCGCATTCACAACCACCAGCGCGTTCGCCTCAAGCTTCTCAGGCGAGAAGGAGAGTTTGCCCACAGGAACATGCACCAGCGCCGTCTTATCCGCGCGGAACTCGACCTTACCGGCCTTGATTTCGCGGATCGCACCGGCTACGTCCGTCGTCACCGTGCCCGTCTTCGGATTCGGCATCAGGCCTCGCGGACCCAGCACCTTACCCAGCCGGCCCACCGACCGCATCATGTCCGGCGTCGCGATCAGGGCATCGAAATCGGTCCAGTTCTCTTTCTGGATCCGCTCGACCAGATCTTCTCCACCAACAAATTCGGCGCCGGCTGCCTCCGCCTCACGCTGCTTGTCACCGGAAGCGATCACCGCAACAACTTTCGACTTGCCACCCAGACCATGCGGAAGAATCACCGTGCCACGGACCATCTGGTCGGCGTGACGCGTATCCACACCCAAACGCAACGTCAGGTCGACAGTCTCGTCGAACTTGGCGTACTTGGCCTTCTGCAGCAGAGGAATTGCTTCACCAATCGCGTAAGGGCGCTTTTCAACAAGCGCGCGCGCCTTGGTCAGATTCTTTGAGATCTTGCGAGCCATTTCTGTCCTTGTCTGCCACCCCTTAAAGTTCCAACCTCTCGGTTGAAGGGCATGCATGGTTCCGCATGGGCGTGGTCTCGACCTGTGTCGCGGACGGGGTCCGGACAACCCTTCTAGTATGCCGAAAAAGGAAGCGCAGGTCAACCGATCTACCCTCCTGATCCTTGATCCAACTGCTTGGCAAATCGGCCTTACACCCGAAAACGCCCCGCAGGATCCCCCATGGGCAATCAGGGAACTATCCCGCTTACCGGGACTTCAGCCTCTCGGCAATCGCGGGTGCCCTCTTGGGCATCTTCTCAGAGGCGATGCAAGCGCGCGCATCCGCCTCCCACCCACGCAGGT
>CAXTGN010000409.1:3798-5019 GCA_964243455.1 uncultured Acidobacteriaceae bacterium | reverse complement strand
ACGGCTGCTTCGATCTGCTTCATGTGGGGCATGTGACGTTGCTGGAGGACTGCCGCCGGTTCGGGTCGAAGGTGGTGCTGGGGTTGAACACGGACGCCAGCGTTCAACGTCTGAAAGGGCCTTCGCGGCCGGTGGTGAACGAGGCGGATCGGGCGCGGGTGATGGCGGCCTTGGGGGCTGTCGACGCAGTCACTTTTTTTGATGAAGACACGCCACTGGAGCTGATCGAGGCACTGCAACCGGATGTGCTGGTGAAAGGCGGGGACTACACGGTTGAGACGGTCGTGGGACATGAGGTGGTGCAGGCTGCTGGGGGGCGAGTCGAGATCGTGCCGACCGTGGAGGGATTTTCAACGACGGGAATCGTGCGCAAGCTGCAGAACCGTGCAAACGAACCGCGCCTTAGTAGCGTCTGACGCTCCACGAGCAGAGACGATGGGGCTCACTGCACGAACAGCGATGTCCTTTGGGCGTTGCAGATCACGGGGCATGGACCGCACGCAAGGAGAGATGACCAGATGGCGCAGGAGTCAGGGCCGGAGTTGCTGGCGATCAGCACCTATGAGAAGGGACAGGCGTTCCTGCGGGAGACGGCCCGGCTTGGCTGCCGTGTGACGCTGCTGACCGTGGACAAGCTCCGGGATGCGGACTGGCCCAAGGACATGCTGGCGCACTTCGAGACCATGCCGGAGGAGCTCCCTCCGGAAGCGGTGCTGCCGTATGTGACACGGTTCGCGACGCACCGAGGGTACAAACGGGTTGTGCCGCTGGATGAGTTCGACCTGGATACGGCGGCGCTGGTGCGGGAGCATCTGCGGCTACCAGGAATGGGGCGTTCGGCTACGCGGCCGTTCCGGGACAAGCTGACCATGCGTGAGACGGCGAAGAGGGCCGGCGTGCCCGTGCCGGAGTTCTCCGGGACATCGAATCACGATGCGCTCTGGGCGTTTCTGAGCAGCACCCAGGGGCCCTGGCTGTTGAAGCCACGCGAGAGTGCGTCGGCGATCGGGATTCAGAAGTTTTCAGATCCCAACGCGGTTTGGCCAATCATCGAGAGGCTTGGCGATGGAGCGAGCCATCACCTGGTGGAGCAGTTTGTGCCAGGGGAGATCTTCCATGTGGAGGGCCTGAGCTGGGAGGGTGAACTGCTTTGGGCGCTGCCCCACGTCTACGGGCAACCGCCCTTTGAGACGATGCATTCGGGCGGGATCTTCTCGACGC
>CAXTGN010000409.1:0-3788 GCA_964243455.1 uncultured Acidobacteriaceae bacterium | reverse complement strand
GTACCCTGGAGCGCGGGAGCGCCGACGAGCAGGCATTGCAGAGCATCCATGCGGACGTGCTGCGCGGATTGGGCATGACCACCGGGCCCACGCATAGTGAGTTCATCAAGTCTCACGCGGATGGCAGGTTTTACTTTCTGGAGACCGCAGCGCGCGTGGGTGGGGCCTATATCGCCGAGGTGGTGGAGGCAGCGACGGGAGTGAATCCCTGGGTGGAGTGGGCGCGCATGGTTGCTGCGCAGATGCGTGAGGAGGCCTACACGCTCCCGAGGCGGTACGAAGAGTACGGGGGCAGCGTGATCTGCCTGGCGAAGCAGGAATGGCCGGATCTGAGCGGCTACGATGCACCGGAGGTCGTGTATCGCCTGAACAAACACCACCATGCAGGGCTGATTGTGCGGTCGCCAGAAGCGGAGCGGGTGAAGACGTTGCTGGAGGAGTACAGCCAGCGCTTCTTACACGACTTTTATGCGCGCATGGACGCGCCGGAGAAGCCGACGGCGTAGGGCGAGCCTCGATGACGCCTGGGAGCATGATCCGCGGGTTGGAATCGGCAGAAGACAGTAGTGACGGTCGTGTACACTGTGCCCACCTTTGCCCAAGGTTGAGTGCAACCCATGAGTCCGGCGGAATCCGCGCAAAACGTGCAGTACACGATGTCGCTTGAAGAGCAGATTGCTCGGCTGCAGGCGCTGCTGGAAGCGTCGCGCCAGGTTCACTCGACCATAGCGGTGGAGGAAGTCATGCGGCAGACGGTCAGGGTGCTGGTACGCGAGCTCGAGATGGAAGGCGCGGGTTTCTTTTCGGCCGAGACCGATAAGATGGTCGCTTCCTACGGTGTTTTGCCCGAGTCGCCGCACAAGGGATGCCGGACGTTCGAACTGCTGGCCAAGGACGGTGCGCTGCTTACGAAGCTGGTCGTGAAGCCAAATGACGACTGCGAGTTGACGGTCTACGAACAGGACTTCATTGAAGGATTGGTGCTGCAGGCGGCTGTTGCACTGGAGAATGCGCTGTATCACGAGCGCGACGTGCAGTGGGCGCGGGTGCAACAGGATCTGGAAGCGGCGCGTGGGATTCAGCGTTCGTTGCTGCCGAAGCGAGTGCCGGTGATTCCGGGTGTGAGCGTGGCAGCGCGCACGGTGACCTGCTTTGAGGTCGGGGGCGATTACCTGGACATGGTGGAGATGCCGGACGGATCTCACCTGTTTGTGGTCGCCGATGTAGCCGGAAAGGGGCTTGCCTCGGCTATCGTGGCGACCAGCTTCCGGTCGGCGTTTCGCGCCTTTACATCGCAGCCGATTCCGTTGGCGGAGATGGTGGATCGTGTGGGCCAGCATCACTGGGAGGAAGGTCAGGAGTCGAGACGGCGGTATGTCACGGCAATCTTTGTGCGCTTTCACCCGGACGGGGGATTGCTGGAGGTGGTCAACGCTGGGCACAATCCGGGGGCGCTGGTCGGCGCAGACGGGGCGGTGCAAATGATCGAAGCGTCAGGAACCCCGCTGGGCATGCTGCCTGGCATGTCGTACACGGCGGAGAGCTTCGCCTTTCCACAAGGGGCACGTCTGCTGCTCTACACCGATGGCCTGACCGAAGTTTTTCATGGGGAGGAAGAGTTTGGTCCGGAGCGGCTGGTGGAGGCCTTTCGTGATCTGAAGACACGTGACGCAGAGGAAAGCCTCGAGTTGCTGTGGAGAGAGTTGCGGCAGTTTTCCACCGGCGGACCGCAGACCGACGACATGACCGCCCTGACGGTGATCCATCAGCCGTGGAGCTCTGATAAATCGAACGGGCCATTCCGGGAGGCGCCGGCAAGCGCATGAAGAACGGAAGTTCCGTAGAGGTGCGTCTGCCCTCCGAGTTGGGGTTTGAAAAGGTTGCGATGTGCACGGCGGCGGGCATGGCCGGGCTGATGGGGTTCTCGCATGACAGAATCGAAGATCTGAAGACAGCGGTAGCCGAAGCGTGCATCAATGCCATGGAGCATGGAAACCAGCTGAATGAATCGCTGCCAGTCGGCGTGATCCTGTCGCGGTCGGACGACGAGCTGGAGGTTCGGGTGATCGATGATGGAGGCGGAGTGATCGGGTCGCCGCACTCACCCGATATTGACCGAAAGATGCTGGGCGAGGAAGATCCACGCGGCATGGGTATGTTTCTGATACAAGCTCTGGTGGACGAAGCGGAATGGCACAAGGGGCCGCCGGGCAAGAGTTATGTGCGGCTGGTGATCCGGCTGGACAAGAATGCTGAAGGGGAGAGCAACTGATGCAGGCAGCAACCAAGGTGACAGAGCGCGGGGCTATTGGAGCGTCCGGAGCCGCCGTCAAGGTTCTCGCGTTCACGGGCGACATCTCTTCGACGTCCAAGGACGTCATTCTTGACACCTACAAGAGTGTGCCCGCCAGCACAGAGAAGGTTCTGCTGGATTTCCGAGGTGTCGAATACATCAACTCATCGGGAATTGCGATTATCATTCAGCTCTTGCTGGAGGCGCACAAGGCAGCGCAGCGTACCATCGGCATCTTCGGATTGACGCCTCACTTCAACAAAGTGTTCACGATGGTGGGAGTAGCGAAGTATGCGGCGATGTCGCCGGACGAGGCGACAGCGCTGCAGAAGCTGTAGGGGCAATGCGCGACAGCTTTACCAGTCCGTGGACTTTCCCATCTCATTCCTGGGTAGAGCCGGACCAAAGGTGAAAGACCGGATTCGCTCTGGCGTGGCGAACTGCTGTGTCCAGAGTTCTAGCTTCGCTGCAAGTCTTTCCTCGGAAAGCGTGCCGTCTGGAACGACGAAGGCTTTGAGACGCTGTCTGCCGATCACCGATGAGAGACGAACGACTGCCTCTGCCACACCGGGCTCCCACCGCAGAGAAGCCTCTATTCTGGCCGGGAACACGTTGGTGCCGCCGATCTGCACAGCGCCGTCGATGCGTGGCCCTACCGTGAACCTTCCGTCACTCGCAACGGTGACGTTGTCCTGCAAGGGAACGCTGTGACCCGAGACAGTATGGAGCAGCGCGGGTGTATCAGCGTGAGGGTCCCATCGCCAGTGGGACATCAGCGTGTAGCTCGCGGCTGGCCATGAGCGAAGGCCGACCCCGCCGGTTTCCGAGCTGCCATACACCTCTGTGAAGGCACTCAGTCCGTCTTCCATGAGCAACGTTTTTACCTGATCGGGGCAGGGCGCGGTAGAGGTGACACCACGTACGCCGCTAGGCCAGCATGGGACAGATCGTGCAAGCCATTCCCACCGAGGCGGGACGGAAACCAGCACATCGCCGGAGGTAAGTTCGCGGGAAAGGACGCCAGGCGACAGTGCTTCGGCCCGGAGTACAGGGATCTCCAGCAACGCAGGAAGCATGGCGGTGAAGAGAAATCCGTAGATGTGGTGTGGCGGGGTGAGCGCGACGATGCGACGCGCCCCGGCAAGGAGTTCAGCCAGAAAGCGAACCTCCAGGTGCAGGTGCTCCAGCTCGTGACTGCAACGCTTGGGAGCACCACTGGAGCCCGAGGTCGTAAAGGTGATCCGGCGGCCGTTCGCGTTCCATCCGGCTTCGACAATGTCCAGCCAGTCGCCGAAGGTACGTGCGGAGAGAAGGTTGTCCTCCGATCCGGTGTCGTAGAGACAGAACATCTCATTGACCGCCGCCGCAAGCCACAGGCGCTCGAGTGAGTCACAGCCCAGAGCGGGAGCCCCAACCATTCCTATGATGAGTGTGGGGGGCCACGAAGAGGAATCGGCGCTTTCCTGAGCGACTGGAGAATGTCTTCGCCGTCAAT
>CAXTGN010000408.1:3747-5039 GCA_964243455.1 uncultured Acidobacteriaceae bacterium | reverse complement strand
TGGCTAGGCTTACACCGGAAGACCTGGCGCTGGTGTCGCCGCGCCCCCGGTTCGGTCCGCCCGTCGCCGGGATCGGCAAGCTCGTGTGCATCGGCCTGAATTACAGAGACCATGCCGCCGAAGCGGGGTTACCCGTGCCCGCCGAGCCCATCGTGTTCATGAAAGCCTTGAGTTCGCTCGGCGGACCCGACGACGACGTGCTGATCCCGCGCGGCGCGGAAAAGGTCGACTGGGAGGTCGAACTCGGTGTCGTGATCGGGAAGCGCGCCTCCTATGTCGGCGAAGCCGACGCCCTTGATCACGTCGCCGGCTACACCGTCGTCAACGACGTTTCCGAGCGCGCCTATCAAATGGAGCGCGGCGGCCAGTGGACCAAGGGCAAGAGCTTCGACACCTTCGCCCCCGTCGGCCCGTGGCTGGTGACCAAGGACGAGGTGCCTGACCCCCAAAAATTAAGGCTCTGGCTGACGGTCAATGGCGAGCATCGCCAGGACGGCAACACGGGCAGCATGATTTTCGGTATCGCCAAGCTCATCAGCTACCTCAGCGAGTTCATGACGCTCCTGCCCGGCGACGTCATCTGTTCCGGAACCCCGGCTGGCGTCGGCATGGGCATGAAGCCGCCGGCCTATATCCGGGAAGGCGACGTCATGCGGCTTGGCGTCGAAGGCCTCGGCGAGCAGCAGCAGCGCGCCGTAGCTTGGGGAACCGGCCGGGCCGGCGGGCTCGATCGCCACACCGCCGCCTGACCGAACGACGCCACACCGCTCCAGCGATTACCGCCAACCGGAGGGCGACGATGACCTTTAGAGCGCTGTTGCTCGAAAAGACCGAGGAGGGCTTTCGACGCGTCCTGAAGGATCTTCCCGACGACGCCTTGCCCGACAGCGATGTGCTGGTCGAAATCCAGTATTCCACGCTGAACTACAAGGATGGCCTCGCGATCTGCGACAAGGCGCCGGTCGTCCGCACCTGGCCGATGGTGCCGGGAATCGACGGCGCCGGCTCCGTCATCGAAAGCCGGCATCCCGCCTGGAACGTCGGCGATCCGGTCATCCTGAACGGCTGGGGCGTTGGCGAAAACCACTGGGGCTGCCTGGCCGAACGCGCCAAACTCAAAGGCGAGTGGCTCGTCCGGCGGCCCGACGGCCTGTCGGCCCGCGACGCGATGGCGATCGGCACGGCGGGATATACCGCGATGCTCTGCGTCATGGCGCTGGACGGTCACGGTGTCGAGCCAGGCGACGGGCCGGTGCTGGTGACGGGGGCAACCGGCGGCGTGGGAAGCGTCG
>CAXTGN010000408.1:2387-3737 GCA_964243455.1 uncultured Acidobacteriaceae bacterium | reverse complement strand
TCGCGCCATCGGTGCCGCGCAGGTCGTTGATCGCGCGGCACTCGGCGCTCCCGGCAAACCGCTCCAACAGGAGATGTGGTCCGCCGTCATCGATTCGGTCGGCAGCGTTACGCTGGCGAATGCACTGGCCCAGACCCGCTATGGCGGGATCGTCGCGGCCTGCGGGCTGGCGCAGGGCGCCGACCTTCCGGCATCGGTGATGCCCTTCATCCTGCGCGGCGTGACGCTTGCGGGGATTGACAGCGTGATGGCGCCGCTGCCGCTACGCCAGCAGGCATGGGGCCAGCTCGCTACCCAGATACGCTCCGAGCAGCTCGCGCTCATCGCCAGCCAGATCGACCTGGCCGATGCGATTGAGGGAGCGGATCAGCTTATGCGCGGCGAGGTTCGAGGGCGTCTCGTGATCAAGATCTAGGAACGCGCGGGAGCGGGCGGCAACCAGCAGGTCGCCCTACCATCAGCTTCCGCGCCAGAAGAGGAAAATGCACATTGGTGCCGGCGCCTCAGGAAAAGCCGCCGAGGTTCTCGGCAGCTTGGGGCTTTCCCGACCGCTGATCGTTTCGGACCGCTACCTGGCAGAGCATGGTCATGTCGACCGACTTGCGGACGGATTGCGAGCCGCCGGCATGTATCCGCGTGTGTTCACCGACACCGTGCCCGATCCGTCGACCGCATCGATCGTCGCCGGCCTCGCGTTTCTGGCCGAGGGCGAGCATGATTGCGTGGTCGGCTTCGGCGGCGGCAGCCCCCTCGATTCCGCCAAAGCGATCGCGGTCCTCGGCCGGTTCGGCGGCACCATGCGCGATTACGCGGTGCCGCATGTCCAGGATGCGCCAGGCCTGCCGGTCATCGCGATACCGACGACCGCCGGAACCGGATCGGAGGCGACCCGCTTCACGATCATTACGGACGAGGGCACCAACGAAAAGATGCTGTGCGTCGGCTTGGCTTATCTTCCGATCGCGGCGCTGATCGATTTCGAACTTACCCTAACGATGCCGCGCCGCCTGACGGCGGACACCGGCATCGATTCACTGACCCATGCGATCGAGGCCTATATCAGCAGCAAGGCCAACCCATTTTCGGACTCGATGGCGCTGCTGGCGATGCGGGCGCTGGCCCCGAACCTGCGCACCGTCGATCGCGACCCGACTGACCGGCGTGCCCGAGAGGCGATGATGCTGGGCGCGACGCAGGCGGGGATCGCCTTCTCGAATGCATCGGTCGCGCTGGTGCACGGCATGAGCAGGCCGGTCGGAGCGCGTTTTCACGTCCCGCACGGCTTGTCCAACGCCATGCTGTTGCCGGCGGTCACCGCCTACTCGGCACCCGCGGCGCTGGGCCGCTATG
>CAXTGN010000408.1:0-2377 GCA_964243455.1 uncultured Acidobacteriaceae bacterium | reverse complement strand
AGGTTCCGACGCCCGCTGCCTTTGGCATCGAGCGCGAAGCGTGGGAAGGCGCCATCGACGTCATGGCCGAGCAGGCGCTGGCGTCAGGATCGCCTGGTAACAATCCTCGCGTGCCTACCGCCGACGAGATCAAGACCCTCTATCGTCAGGTCTTCGCCTGACCGCGCCGCTGGCTAGAGCAAGATGCCGGCATGCGCTCCTGACGGGCAGAAGTCATCGCTGCTGCGACGGAACGCCACGACGTTGTGGCGTCGAACCTCCGCGACTCGATACGACCGGTGCGTGTCGGGATGCGACATGATCCAATAGGCGCCGAGCACCTGGACGTCGGACAGGACGCGCACGAGGCTGTCGATTTGCCGTGCGGGATAGTCGAGCAGGATGGCCACCCCCTCGCCGGCGCGGGTCGCCTCGATCTGACCCACCATGCTGCCGCACTCGAAGCGGGTCGGCATGTGGTTCGCCAGCTTGCGGCCATAATCGAGCGCCGCCGTGTGCATGGACTCTTCGGAGTAGGTGATCAGCCGGTGGTTCTTCAATTCGTCGACCGTGGTGAGCGGGGGCGATGCCAACAGATATTCTCGCGACGCGTAGAGGCCCATCGTGTAATCGCCGAGCTTCTGAACGATAAGATCGCCCTGAATCGGGCGATCCAGCGTGATGACCAGGTCCGCTTCCCGTCGCGGAAGGGAGAAGCTGCGCGGCAACGCGACCAGCTGGACCAGAAGCTCTGGGTGCTTGCCGCTCAATTCCGCCAATGTCGGGGCGAGGAAATAATTGCCGAGACCGTCGGGCGCGCCGACGCGAACCGTACCGCGCAGACCCCTCGCGTCGCCGGACACGGCGGAATCGAAGCGCAGCAGCTCTGACTCGATCCGCTCGGCCGTCGCGAACATCGCTTCCCCGGCGGGTGTCAGCACACAGCCCCCGGTGCGTCGCTCGACCAACTTGGTCTGCAGCGATTCCTCCAGCGCCCTGATCTGGCGACCGCCCGTCGCGTGATTCACGCCGAGAGCACGCGCGGCCGCAAGCATCTGGCCGGCTCGGGCGACCGTCAGAAAAACGCGGACGTGATCCCACTGCACTTATGCAAGCCCCATCGGCACGCCGACTGGTTACGAGCCGGCCATTCAATACACAAGCGATCAGCTCGCTGTTCCGCCGATCATCGACGAGCAGTGCACAGGCGATGTGCAAAAGTGAATGTTTAGACGAGCAACCGCCCGTGATAGTAGGCGATCATGAACGGCAAGCCAGTGGCGACCGAAAGCCGGGCTCCCCCGAGAGGGAGGTTTCCGAGGTCGTGCAGGACTGCTGCGACATCGCGAGGGAGAGGTAGAGTGGCCACGCAGGCGATCACCGCCGCCGACGTTCAGATGTGCAATTATGTCGACGGTCGCATCGTAGTTCCGGCGAACGCGCGTTCGCAAGCCGTATCGAACCCCGGCCATGGCGGGCGCATCGGCGACGTCGTGCTCTCCGGAGCTGCGGACGTCGACGTGGCGGTAGCCGCGGCGAAAGCGGCGTTCCCGGCGTGGGCTAACAGGCCGCCGCTGCGGCGCGCGCGCCTTATGAACAGTTTTCTCCAGTTGATGCGGGACCATAAGGATGAGCTTGCCCGCGCGATCACCGCCGAGCACGGCAAGGTGTTCGCCGACGCGCAGGGTGAGGTGGAGCGCGGCATCGATGTCATCGAATTCGCCTGCGGGATCCCGCAGCTGCTGAAGGGCGACTTCACCGACCAGGTCTCGGTCAGCATCGACAATTGGACGCTTCGTCAGCCGCTGGGCGTGGTCGCAGGCATAACCCCGTTCAACTTCCCGGTGATGGTGCCGGCATGGATGTATCCGGTGGCGCTGGCCACCGGCAACACCTTCGTTTTGAAACCCAGCCCCATCGATCCGTCGCCGTCGCTGATGGTGGCCGAACTTATCCGGGAGGCGGGATTTCCGAACGGCGTCTTCAACGTCGTCCAGGGCGATAAGGACGCGGTGGATGCCCTGCTCCTCCATCCTGACGTGAAGGCGATCTCGTTCGTCGGCTCGACCCCCATCGCCCATCGCATCTATCAGGTCGGCGCGGCGCACGGAAAGCGCGTGCAGGCGCTGGGTGGTGCCAAGAACCACCTCGTGGCCATGCCTGACGCTGATCCCGCGAAGGTGGTCGACGCGCTGATCGGCGCGGCCTATGGTTCGGCGGGCGAACGATGCATGGCGATCTCAGTCGCTATCCTGGTCGGCGGCGCAGCCGACGCGGTCGTCCCGTTACTGCATGAGCGGGCGATGCGGCTGAAGGTCGGCGACGGCATGGACGATGCCACCGAGATGGGCCCCATCGTCACCCAGGCCGCACGGTCGCGTATCGAGGGCTATATTGC
>CAXTGN010000407.1:0-5068 GCA_964243455.1 uncultured Acidobacteriaceae bacterium | reverse complement strand
CTCTTCAACGGCAAATTTGGGCTGAATGAAGAAGAGCGTAAGAACTTCGCATCCGACGCTCTCAAGAAAACCCACGACGTCGCTCTCGTAATCATGAAGGAATATTATGGGCAGCCCCCGGCGCGGATGTTCTTTCTCGGCAGCTCGACCGGCGGACGTGAGGCGCTCATCGTCGTTCAACGCTGGCCTCAAGACTATGACGGTGTCCTGAGTGGGTATGCCGCATGGGACGCAGTGGAATTGAACCTGCAGCTGATCCGTGTATCGCAGGCTCTTTACGCCAAGGGCGGCTTCCTGCCCAGGGCCTCCACCAAACTGTTAGCCCGATCAGTATTGGATCAATGCGATGGGCTCGATGGGCTCCGGGACGGGGTGATTTCCAATGTAAAAGCGTGCCAGTTCAATGCTACAGCTTTGCTTTGCACGACCAATCCACGGAAGGGCTGTTTGACATCGAAGCAGCTTACAACGGTGCAGACCTTTGCTTCCGAGCAGAAGACTGTCATGTCGTTAGCGAACAACGTTCAGTCCATACCTGGTTACAACCTGCTCTCGGGCGGTGACCTGACAAACGTCTTAGGCCTTCTTCATCACGCGGAACGAACTCCCAGGATCTTTCTCAACTCGTTCCAATACCTCATCGGCAGCCAGGAACTACGCTTCCTCTTAGCGAAAGATCCGCGTTTCGACGCCCTCACACTCGATACAGCGACGGGTGGCGCCTACACTGATCGGCTCGTAACGCTCTCGCGAACCTTCGATGCGAGTGACCCCGATCTCTCCCGCTTTGCCGCCCACGGTGGCAAACTTCTGCTCGTGCATGGGACTGCCGACACGATCATTCCAACGAACGCGTCGGTGCTCTACTACGAGATGGTCCAAGACCGCATGGGAAAGGCGGCCACGGACGACTTTTTGCGCCTTTACCTTGTGTCTGGATTCGGACATGGGCGCGGGAATTTCAGTGCGGGGTTCGACGCTTTGGGCACCTTGGATGCCTGGCTTGATCGAGGGACAGTTCCTCAGGTTGTCACCGTAGTCGACAACAACCGTGCGGGTCACGGACGTAGTCGCCCCTTGTGCGTCTACCCGAGCTGGCCGCGGTACAACGGCACGGGTGATCCCAATCTGGAGAGCAGCTTCGGCTGTTCTGACGGCGTGAACTGACCAGGCTCGGGCGCCCGGAGGCGAAGAGGGCCATCAGCAATTCACTTAGACATGCATCCGTCCTCCACCGTGCTGCATCAGAAACGAAACGATCTGATTCGTTACTAGCCACTTCGAGGGTGATGCATGCCGGACCAGCAGGACCAGGGATCCTGGAAACCGAAGTACAACCCATGGGCGATCGCTCTGGTGGTTGCGCTTGCGGCGTTCATGGAGGTGTTGGACACCAGCATCGCCAATGTAGCGCTGCCACATATCTCCGGCGGACTCGGGGCGGGGCAGGACCAGAGTACGTGGGTGCTGACAACCTATCTGGTGGCCAACGCCATCGTGCTTCCGACTACGGGTTGGATCTCCAGTGTTGTTGGTCGAAAGCGGTTCTTTCTCGCTTGCATTGCGTTGTTTACCGCAAGCTCAGTGTTGTGCGGACTTGCGCCCACCCTGCCATTTCTGTTGTTGGCTCGTGTGCTCCAGGGTGCGGCGGGCGGCGGCCTGCAACCTATGGCACAGGCGATCATGGCAGATGTTTTCCCTCCGGAGAAGCGGGGACAGGCCTTTGCGCTTTACGGACTTACGGCTGTGATGGCCCCTGCGCTTGGTCCTACCCTGGGTGGGTGGATCACGGACAGTTACTCCTGGCGTTGGATCTTCTGGATCAACGTGCCGGTCGGTCTTTTGGCGATTGCCCTGGTATTCCACATGGTGGAAGATCCACCGTTCCTTACGCGCAAGACGCTTGCGGAAAGCAAGTTCGATTACATCGGCTTTTCGGCTCTCGCTCTTGGGATAGCAGCGCTCCAAATCGTGCTCGACAAGGGGCAGGAAGACGATTGGCTCGGTTCTCCCTTCATCGCGACCTTGTGTGTTGTCGCGATCGTTGGCCTGGGCTTCATGGTTCTTTGGGAGTGGTTCGAGAAGGAGCCAATCGTTGAGGTAAGGCTCTTCAAGGTGCTTAACTTCACGACCTCGAGCCTGATGATGTTCGTGGTCGGTCTGGTGTCTTTTTCCTCCACGATTCTGATGCCGCAATACCTGCAGAATCTGATGGGTTATACGGCTGAGAAAGCCGGCCTTGTGGTCTCTGCTGGAGCCGCTGTCTTGCTCCTTGTCATGCCTTTGGTGGGCTTTCTAACGAGCAAAGTCGCGCTCAAATACCTGATGGCTCTGGGTTGGCTGCTGTCCGCCGTTGGGCTCTATATTTCGACAAACCTCATCAGCCTGCAAATCTCGTTCAAGACGGCGGCGATGGTCATGCTGGTGCAGTATGTGCCGCTTGGATTCATCTTCATCCCGGCGACCACGGCAGCGTACATCGGGGTCCCGCAGGGCAAGACCGATGCCGTGTCGGGCCTGGTGAACTTCATGCGCAATCTGGGCAGCAGCGTGGGGACATCGGTTGCGCAAACGATCGTGACACGCCGGCAGCAGTTCCACATGTCGCGGCTCTCTTCGCACACGACCATGGGCAGTCCGAACTTCGTCCGTCAGCTACAGGCCATGACGAATTCCCTGCAGGCCCAGAACGCCGGGTTGGGGATGATGGGCGCGCAACGCAGAGGTCTGGGCCAGTTCTATCAAATCGTCATGTCGCAGGCTTCGTCACTGTCGTACGTCGATGCCTACGCTCTTCTCGGGTGGGGCGCCGCGCTGATGTTCATGCTCTCCTTCGCATTGAACAGCAACGATCCCGCTCACACCGAACAGCAGGCAGGCTAGGGAATCACCTTCCACAAGGGGATAGTATGTTTCAGAAAAGATGGCGCAAGTCTCTTGAGCGATGCTTTGGACTGCGCGGTTCGAGCGCTCCATCGCGCCAGAGTGTGCGGCGCTGGCGGGAAGTCGCAGCTGTTTTCGCGGGGGCTGCTGTCTGCGGCGGCCCGCTCTACGCCCAGCAGCCTGGGGGCAGCGGCGGGCCGCAAACGCCCTCAGCCGTGCAGCTGCCGTCCTCGGGACGTAATCAGAGTGTTGGTGCCGTTTCGGCGCAGCAGATGACCTCGCAGGGATCAGGCGCGATGGTCGTACAACCCTCCGTCAACGTGATGGGCACTTACTCGGGAAGTGTGGTGCAGCCCGGACAGCTTCCGAATCCGTTACAACTATCCCTCGCCGACGCGGTCCAGCGCGGGTTGCGAGCCAACCTTGGCATCATTACTGCGGCTACCTCCTCCTACCAATCCGGCACACAAAGGTCGCAGGCGCTTAGTCAACTGTTGCCGCAGATCAGCTTGGAGGCGCAGGCCACGGAAACACAGATCAATTTGGCCGCGTATGGTCTCAGCTCGCTTTCCGGCGGGGGCGGGGCTCTGTCGGCTGGCCTGCCCGAAATCATCGGTCCCTTCCACTATGTGCAGGGCCAGGCAAACCTGAACTGGCAGAACGTGAGCGTCACCAACTACCGCAACCTGCAGGTCGCCAAGCAGGTCGATACCGCTGCAAGATTGAGCCTTCGGGACGCCCGCGAGATGGTCATCCTGGCTGTCGGCGGCACGTACATGCAGATTGCCGCGGCCGCGGCCCGTGTCGATGCCCAGGCACTGCAGGTGAAATACGCGCAGGCGACGTACGATCAGGCCAAGACCAGACTGGAGGCCGGTACCAATACGCGGATAGACATGACTCGCAGCCTCGTGCAGCTGCAGACCGAACAGGAGCGGCTGATTTCACTACAGTCCGATCTGGATCAGCAAAAGATCGCCTTTGCGCGTCTGATCGGAGTTCCGCAGAGCAGCACTTTGGTCTTGTCCGATCCTCTAGGCGTGGCTGGCGTGACGCCGCCAGAGGCAGATGCGGAACTGAAACTGGCGCGGGCGAACCGGCAGGATCTGAAGGCGGCCGAGGCGCAGGTGCGCGCTGGAGAGGAAGCCGCGTCCGGAGCCCGCGCGGAGCGTGTCCCGTCCTTCTCCTTTACCGGGTATTATGGCGCCAACGGGCCCACGCCCACCCAATCTCACGGTGTCTTTTCGGCTACGGGCACCATCAACGTTCCCATCTTCGACGGCGGAAAAATCCGTGCTGACGTCGACCAGGCGCAGAGCACCTTGCGGCAGCGTAAGGCAGAGTATGCCGATCTGCAGGGCCAGGTGGAGCAGCAGGTGCGGAACGCGCTGGTTCAGCTGCGGGCTGCCATCGGGCAAGTGAAGCTTGCACAGTCGAATCGAGAGTATGCGCTCGAAACCCTGCAACAGGCACAGGATCGCTTCGAGGCCGGAGTCACGACGACGGTGGAGGTGGTTCAGGCGCAGCAGGGAGAAGGCAGCGCGGAGAACGATTACATCAACGGCCTGTTTGCCTACGATCTTGCCCGCCTGAGTCTGGCCAGGGCCACGGGGCAGGCTGAAACTGACTTCAATTCCATCCTCGGTGAATCGCACCCATAACTTGGCGGCGCCTTGGCGCATGGAGGTTTGAGCATGGCTTCAGAGAACGAGCAGACGCAGGACAAACAACAGAACAATGGTCAAAGCGACAACCAGGCCAATGCCCAGGGCAACAAGAACAGCTCAGGCCAGGGTGGCAACGCGCCCAAGGGACAAGATCAGGGCGATCAAAAACATGATCAGAACAAGGACGACCAGAAGGAAAAGAGCCCTGAGGAAAAGAAGAAGCGAACACGGGCCTTCATCATCTTCGGTGCGGTCCTTGTGCTTGCTGCCATTGTCGGCGTGTTGTATTGGCTGCATGCCCGGCAGTATGAAGATACCGATGATGCAGAAGTAGACGGCAATCTCAGCGCCGTTTCGACCCGCGTGGATGGCAACATCACCAAGGTCTATGTCAACAACAACGAGACAGTGCAGGTGGGGCAGCTCATCGCCGAGCTGGACCCGCGCGACACGGAGGTCACGCTGCACCAGAGGGAGGCACAGGTGGTGCAGGCTCGAGGGCAGCTCGCTGCGCAGGT
>CAXTGN010000406.1:0-5077 GCA_964243455.1 uncultured Acidobacteriaceae bacterium | reverse complement strand
CTTACCCCACGTGGCGCTGTACCGTAAATCTTTGAACTTCATGACATACCTTTCTCTGGTTCTCCGGAAAAAGAGTGCGGAGCCTTGCACCGGAGGAATCTGCAAACAGAACGACAAACTTCAAACTGGCCCCAAAGGCAAAAGCGGGATCGCGGAGAAGAAATCCGTGAGAAGTAGTTAGAACATGCTCGGCGAAGCTACTGTCTCAAGCGCTCTGACGCCCTCGATCAAACTGAGGCTATCCGGTCTCAGGCAGAGCGGTATGACACGAAAGCGTAACGTAATCTTCCTGGTCGTGGCAGTCACATGACGGGGGTGCAAACTTCAGATTACCCGCGATTTTTGGTGGTTACTGCTGCGTTGTGCAGCGGTAACAAGACCAGGTTACGAATCGATCTGATCCCTGAGTTGACGTCCTGCGACGGCCAAAACTCCGGCACGTCCGTACCCCGCAGGAAGTTTGCCCAAGGCCGAAGTTACCTTCGCTACGAAGAAATCTAAGTCGCGACCTGTTTCCTGCCCGTGATGTCGCAGCCAAAGCACAACCGGCGCAGATCCCCCGAATCACCTGTCTTGGAGCTTGTTGGAGAGCTGCAAAAGCCGGTTAAGAACGCCAAATTCGCGTCAAGATGCGAAGTGGTGTGCAGAAGTGACGTTCTACGCGAAAAAGGCCATTAAGGAAGCCCTTATTGCGCACGATTTTGACGCGGCGGCGCGCACGGGCGCCGCGAAACGGTGGATCCCCGGAACCTTTACTGGGGCTGGAACTCGGGCGAGCCAAGCTGCGACCAGGCCCGGTTGCCATGGTGAACGGTCTTCATTGAATACATCCGCTTATCTGCCTCAGCAAGCAGCTTTTCAGCATCCAGGCCGTCTGCAGGGTAGAAGGCAGCGCCCAGGCTCAAGGCCAGCGTGCTCATCCCGCAGACCTCAGCACCGGCCTGCTGTGCCAGGAGGCTTAGGGCTTCAGCACGGGCGTGAACGAGATCCGCCGGGAGGTGAGGCGCGACGATGACGAACTCGTCGCCGCCCATGCGCGCGATGTAGTCCTCTTCGCCACAGATGTCTTTGGCGAGCTGTGAGAAGCGCTTCAGGACCTTGTCCCCGGCCAGGTGACCATGTCGATCGTTGACCTCTTTGAAGCCGTCGAGATCGCAGACCATGACGGTCAACGTGAGGTTGTCCCGCTCACAGCGGGCAATTTCCTCGTCAAGGTGAACGGAAAGCGCGCGGGCGTTGGCCATCTCTGTGAGGTAATCCACCGTCGCAGAAGTCTCCGCTTCCCGGAACCTGAGGGCATTCTCAATAAAGTGAGCTACACGGGCCGTAACGACTTGCAGAATCCGCAGATGTTCGCTGGAAAAGGTGTCCGCCTCCTCGCGGTACAGCGCCATGACGCCGACCGGGCCGGTGAATCCCTCCAGCGGCACAGCCAGGGCAGAGTGCAGCTCGCCCGGTCCAGAGTCGGCCTGATCGAAGCCGGTTTCCACCGCCGGGTTGCCGTTCACGATCGGTCTGACGTTTTGCGCCACCCAGCCGCACAGGCCGGTGCCGACCGGGATCTGCAGGGAAGAGAAGCGCCGGGCCTGATCACCCGTGGCGAATTCGGGCCGCAGGACGTTTTCCTGCTGCACAAACACCACCAGCGAGTCGTAAGGGATGAGCTTGCGAAGTCTCAGGGCGACAAGCGACAGCGTCTCATCCAGGCTAAGGGAGTTGCCCAGATCCTGGCTCAGTTCAAACAGGGTGTGCGCTTCCTGGCGGGCGCTCGCGATGGAGGTCAGGAAGTCAGTCTGTTTGCCCGGCTGGCCCGAAACTCCGGGGGCGGGGTCGGACGCAGGCTCTTCACCCTGCCCGGCGCTGTACACGATGCGGAGGGCATCCTTGCTGATCTCTTCGAGCTTCCGTTCGGCAAGTCCCTCCAGTTCGTTCCACCGCCGGCGAAGTACATCGACCACGGCCGGATCGTAAGCCTTGCCCGTGTCATCGAGGATGGTCTGCATGGCCTTTTCGATAGTTATCGCTTTGCGGTACTGGCGATCCGAGGTGAGCGCATCGAATGAATCCACGACAGAGAGGATCCGGGCGCCAATGGGAATCTGCTCGGCTTTCAGACCGTCAGGATAGCCTGCTCCATCCCAGCGCTCATGGTGTGAGCGCACGATCGGTGCGACCGGGTAGGGAAAGGAGACCTTCTCCAGGATTTCCGCACCCACCACTGAATGAATCTTCATCTTTTCGAATTCTTCGGGAGTCAGCCGGCCCGGCTTGTTGATGATGTGGTCGGGTACGGCGAGCTTGCCGATATCGTGCATCAGGGCGGCGGCACGGAGTGCGTCCAGGTCGTCTTTGCCCAGGCCCAGTTCCTTGCCGATCTCGACCGCGTAGGTGCGCACGCGATGGAGATGAGAATGGGTGTTGTGGTCCTTGGCCTCGATCGCGAGGGCTAGCCCCTCGATGGTGCGCAGATGGAGAGCGCAGAGCTCTTCCACGTGCCGCTTTTCTGCTTCCACCTGATTGGCTTTGATCTCGACCTGCCGCTTCTCATCTTCCAGCCGAGACAGGTAGAGGTGGTAAGAGCGGTAGACCCAGTACATGAGCGGCATGGCAAGCAGGGCGCTCTGCCAGCCGATGTAGTGGTTGACCCAGCTGATTACGCCGACCAGGGCGGCTCCGACCAGGTTGTAAGGCAGCGACCAAAAGAAGGTCTCCGACCAGATCTTGCGAAAGCTGGTGTGCGTACTCAGCGCGATCACGATGCTGACCGGCAAGGTGTTCGCAACGAAATAGGTGCAAGCCGTGACGAGCAGAAGGACCGGGATCTCCCGGGCGGAATGCGTCCCCCAAGAGTTGTAGGCCTTGTAGGTGAGGAAGATGGCCGGCGAGGACATGCCAAGCACATTGAAGGCCACTTTGATCGCCTCTGGCCTGTGTTTCGTCTTCCAAACACTCTGAATGAGGGTGGCGGCGCAGCCGATGATGAGTGTCTCGCCAAGGGACAGCTCCAGCACGCCAAGCAGGACAAACATGAAATGCACCGACATGGTGCTTTCCATGCCGGGCAGTCTGACCTTCAGGGTGGAGGCGAGAAGGGCGATTGCCAGATAACAGGCGAACTTCAGCGGATCGTCCGAATGGAAGTGGAGCAGAGCCGATGCCAGAACCGTGGCGCCAACGGTCGCGGACACGGTGACAAACGCCGCGACGGAGGGACTCATGGTCGACTTCAAGGAGCTTCCTCCTCCGTGCATTGAACTCGGGTTGACCGGCTTCGAAATGAAGGGGTCCGGTGAGTGCGCGGCTTTGCTGTCATGGCCGTTCAGCGCAGCAGGATTGGTTGTTGCTCGGCTGGGTAGTCCGCTGCGGGCATGGCCCTCCCACACCTGGATTATCGGTTGGGAGTGGAGAGGTGGGTATATACCACTTCAGTCGAACGCTTGCCGCCCTCGGCCAAGTCCCCTGCAGATTTTGAGCGTTGGCTTGATTACGTGAGGTGGTTACGGGCGTGCGGATCCGGTCACGCGAAGCTAGGCTATAGGGGTGAGCTCGTTCTGCGATGTTGCCCTGCCCATCCCCCTCGATCGCAGCTTCACGTACGGTCTGAGCGGAGCCGGCGCGGAGATAGGGGCACGCGTGCTGGTGCCCTTCGCTGGCCGGCGGCTGGTCGGTTTCGTGACGCGGGTGCACGATGAGGCGCCGCCGGCAGGGGTGGAGGTCAAACCTGTCGATAAGGTGCTGGACGATGCGGCTTTGCTGGGGACCGATCTGCTGGAGCTTGGGCGGTGGGTTGCGGAGTACTACTGTGCACCGCTGGGCGAGGTGCTGCGGGGCATGGTTCCGCTGGGAGCCGAGGTGCGGCAGCAATTCGTGTACCGGATCGCCGAGGCAGGCAGGCGCGTGCTGTACGAGGGGGCGGCGAAGGGGTCGTCGCGCCGGTCTCGCCTAACGGTGGAGGAGCAGAACCGGGAGTATGCGGTGCTGAACTACCTGGAATCGGGGGAGGCATGCAAGATCTCCGCACTGCGGAGCGCCACGGGAGCCAACAAGGCGCTGCTGGATGCCATGGCGAAGAAGCGATGGCTCGTGCGTGAGGCTGTCGCGGAGGCCAGGGATGCGCGCCGGGTGGAGCAGATCGCGGTCCTGGTGGAACAGAGTGCCGTGTCGGCAGAGGGTGGAGCAACGGCCGGCGGAGGGCGGCGGCTGCCCAAACTGAACGAGAACCAGCTGGCCGCTATGGCGGAGCTGGCGGGGGCTGGCGGATCGGTGCGGGTGAGGGAGTTGCAGGCTCGGTTGACGCGGGCGGGTGTGCCGGAGACGACACTGGGCACCCTACAGCGGCGGGGGCTGGTGCGGTTGGAACAGGCGGCGCAGGCCTTCCAAGTGACGGGCCTGGCCCAGACCGGCGGAAAGCGATTTGCTCACGAACACAGCCTGAACGAGGCCCAGACCGAGGCGCTTGCCGGGATCGCCGCGGCGCTGAGCAGGGGCGGGTTCGAGCCGCCTCCGCTGGATGGCCTGACCGGCTGTGTATGTGGCGGCCATGCAGCGGGCGCTGGCGGCGGGGAAGAGCGCTCTGCTGCTGGTGCCGGAGATCGGTTTAACGCCGGCGACCGCGGCACAAATGGTCGCCGCGTTTGGGAGCGAGGTAGCGCTGCTGCATTCACAGCTGACGCCGGATGAACGGGCCGAGCAGTGGCACCGGGTTCGACGGGGCGAGGCGCGGGTGGTGGTCGGCACGCGGTCGGCTGTCTTCGCCCCGCTGCAGGATCTGGGGCTGATCCTGGTCGACGAGGAGCATGACGGCAGCTACAAGCAGGAGGAGACGCCGCGCTACCACGGCCGCGACGTGGCGGTGATGCGGGCGAAGCTGGCGGAGTGTGTGGCGGTGCTGGGATCGGCAACGCCTTCGCTGGAGAGTTGGGCGAATGCGGAGCGGGGACGGTACAAGCGCATTGAGATGTTGACGCGGGTGGCGGACCGACCGCTACCGATGGTGGACCTGATCGACATGCGAACCGAGTTCCGTGAGGTTGGCAAGGAGGAGATTTTTGCGCGGCAGCTGCTGGCCGAGACGCGG
>CAXTGN010000405.1:0-5112 GCA_964243455.1 uncultured Acidobacteriaceae bacterium | reverse complement strand
AGCCTGAAACCATTGGTCACGGACATGTGCCCGTTCGCCAACCTGCCTGAAGCTAGTCCGGGCCGCTGGGGTCAGGGCCTCACCAAGGCGAAGATGGCGAACTGCGTCTGGCTGCGGCCGGAGATCGTCGGGCAATTCAAGTTTCTCGAGTGGACCGGCGGAGACAAGCTGCGACGCGTTCGCTTCGTGGGGCTGCGCAACGACAAGAACGCCAATGAGGTGGTCAAGGAGGGTGAACCGATAGTACAAAAGACGTCGCCCCGTTCCGTACCGAAGGAAGCACTCACTGTCAGCTTCAACCCTCCACGCGGGCTCGGCGGAAGGTCAAGACCGTAGCGAAAGTGTAGGCGACGAGGAGCTACTAGGTCGGGCAGAGATATAGTCCTTAAGCAGACCGAAACACTTTGATATGCCCGCCATTTTGGCGATGTAAATGATTCGCCACATTAGCAAGCGAGAGGACCACGAATGTTCAAGCCGAAGACGTGCGCCACGCCGTTGTAGCTGGATATGACAGCAAGCTCACCAATCTGCTTGTAGGTAAACGGACGCACGGGACGGCCTCGAAGTAGCTGGACGATGTTGTCGGCGAGGTGTATGCCGGCGCGCGTGCTGTTCTGAGCGGTGGGCGCAAAGGTCTTACCAGGATTGTTTGGGTCAGGAGTTTCGGCGCAGTCCCCCAGTGCCCAAACGCCGGGAAATACTGGAATCTGAAAGCAACTGTCAGTCGTTACGCCACCATGCTTGCCCCGGGGACAGTCTATGGACGCGAGCAGAGGATTATGAATGATGCCCGGGTCCCAAGGGAGAAGACCGAACGGAACTGTTTCGCCGCTGGTGAGCGTGAGGCTACTGGACTCCACGTTGGCAACGGCGACGTTTAATCGAACGTCGATTCCGTCAGTCTCGAGAACATGCTTTGCATACACTCCCAAGGAGGCGGGCATCTCGGCCATCAGGCAATCACTCGACTCGACAAGAATCAGGCGGAATCGTCGTGTGGAGTAGCTCACGCAATGCCGCCATGGATTCAACTCCGGTGTACCCTCCACCAGCCACGACAAAGGTGAGGAGGCGTTGGCGTTCGGAGCCGTTGTCAGTTTGTGCGGCAAGTGCAAGAGAGCGGAGGGCCTGATCGTGCAGCTTACTGGCGTCCGCCATTGTCTTCATCGTGATGCTGTGTTCCTGTGCGCCGGGAATGTTGCGGAAAGTTAGTTTGAGAGCCGAGAGCGAAGACGAATGATCGGCAAAGAGAGTATCGCCCGAAGCAAGGGAGACGGATTTCGCCCGGAGGTCGGCGCCGATAATCTCAGCCTGAAAAATTTCACACCGCGAAGGCTCCCGTTTGGGGCAGCAATATGTTCTTGGCGCACAGCGCCCCCGCAGCTTCAGTCAGCATGGGCGTGTAGAGGAGAAATGCGTTACGGTCGAACAAAGTGATGGAAGAACTGCGAGGCAAGCGGAGTGCAAGACGACGAGCCGCGTAGCGCCCTCCGAAGCCGCCGCCGAGAATGAGGACACGTAGGGCAGCGTGGGGAGAGGGTTCTTGTACTGTTTGCATCCGGGATTGGATGCAGGTTGGCCAGCGATGTGCGAGCAGCCAAGACCCTGCACCGTTTTAAGTTCCAGCAAGTGACCGCAACGAGGCAGCAGCTTAGCCCTGCGCCTCGTCTTCGCCTACGTCCAGATCATAATGAATAGCCACAGCCCACCTCTTCGCTCCACCTGCGCCAGCTCTTCGCCGAAGCGCACCGTGTACAGTCCGTCCAGCATGTGCGTTGGCTCTTGGGCGATGTTTAGCCGGATCACCCGCCGCGGCTCGCCCTCTACCACCTCGTGCGTACCCATGACCACGCACTGAGTCCGGCTGCCCATGCCTTCGAGCACGCCGATGCAGGAGAAAGTCTTGCGTTTGCGATTGAGCTGGCGCGGCATTCGTGAAGTCTAGCTGGGCGCTGTGTGGGCGAAGATGACGAGAACGGCGTTGTGAGGGCTATCGTTTAGAAGGTTTGTTCCTTCACCAGATGACGTTCGAATTGAGCTAAGCTTCGCGTGTGATCCGTAATTTTTGGTTCGCTGCGTTGATCGTGTTAGGAGCCGAGGTCGCTTTATCTGAGCGCGCTCTAAGACAGGCCGATGCTCAGTCGAGGCCAGCCGCGGAAGCCAAACCGGCTGCGCCGGTGCCGTTACTGCCGGCGGAGGGCTTTGATGACGGGCATGGATACGCCGTTCCCGGGGCGGAGTGGAAGCACGTAACGCCCGAGAGCGAAGGGTTCTCGTCGGCCCGCTTGGAGGCACTGCGGGCGCTGGTGAAAACTCACCAGACCGACGCGATGATGATTGCCTCCCGCGGCAAGGTTGTCTTTGAGTATGGCGACACCACGCTAGTCAGCAAGGTGGCCAGCGTGCGCAAGAGCGCACTAGACCTTATGTTCGCGGTTGAGGTGCAGCACGGGCTGAAGCTGGACGATGTGATGAACGAAACGGTAGTGGAGTTGGGACTCGAAGAGAAGCGGACACCGTTCCTCCCAATCGAGCAGCATGCGACGCTTGAGCAACTCATGATGTCCCGGTCGGGAATCTACATCGCGAGTGGAAATGCCGATCAAGCAAAGGTGATACCGCGCGCGGGTCCTACTATCCGGGGACTCACTGGTTCTACAACAATTGGGACTTCGACTCGGCGGGGTTTGCTTTCGAGACGCTCACTCACAAGGACCTGTTCGACGCGATGCGAGACGACTTAGCGATCCCGCTAAGGTTTCAGGACTTCTACGTGCGCGACAGAAGAAGAACTACGAGCCGGACTCAAAGCACTTCGAGTATGCGACGTATCTTTCGACCCGGAATATGGCACGGCTGGGGCCATTGGCGCTGACCGGTGGGACCTGGGGCGGGACGCTATGGGCAAATCCCGGGACGATCGAGTTCAGCACATACCCGACGACGCGATACGCGGAGATGGATGACGATGCTTGAGATGGTGATTGACGCGAAGTGCGACTCGATCTGCAAGTAGGAAACTTTATCCAGGGTGGTAGAAGTGTCACTTGGTTTGAGCACGGGGCGGGGTCTTCGCAAGCCTACTTAGGCTGCAAGGTGCGAATGTTGTTGGATCAGCCTTTCGCTTAATCCCTGCAAGTCGCAAAGTGTTGACCAATCCGGGTCGACCGACCCATCCGAGGCCGAACTGGGCCAAGTTCCGCGAGCGCCGTTGATCCTATCCGTGCGCCAGAAGCGGAGGCTCAGACGATGCGCGTCTCGTGCGTGGGTCATGCTCTTTTCGCGATAACTTTGATGGCCCTCGGGCTCCTGGGCCTGATCAGGAGCGATTACGCCGCACTATGGCATCCAGTGTCGATTGCTGTCCCGGCACACCGAGCGCTGAGTTACCTCTGCGCACTTCTCTCGATCTTCTGTGGCATAGGCCTGCTCTGGCGACGTGCAGTCGCATTCTCCTCTCGTGTGTTGCTCACCTACCTGCTCGTTTGGTCGTTGCTCGTGGGTCTGCCGGGGATCTTGGGCGGGCACGCTGTCTTCGGGTCCTGATATGGCCTCGCTGAGCCCGCGCTGATGGTGACAGCAGCATGGGTACTGTACGCGCGGTTCGCATCAGATTGGGAGCGGCGCCACCTCAGCTTCGTTACTGGGGCTGATGGCCTCCGCATTGCGCGGGCGCTGTTCGCCTTGACGTTGCTTCACTTTGGCATCGGCCACATCGTCTTTCTCAAAGAAACGGCCTCCGATGTGCCTGCCTGGTTGCCGTGGCCTGTAGTCTGGGCGTACTGGACGGGATGTGCCCTTATCACAGCGGGCTTTGCCATCCTGATCGAATGGCGTGCACGGCGGCCAGCAGCACTGTCGACATTGCAAATTTGCCTCTTCGCGCTGCTGGTTTGGGTCCCGAAGTTGGTGGCAGGCTTTAGAAGCGCCTTCGAATGGAGGGAGGCCATCATCTCTGCCGCGTTAGCGACAGGTGCTTGGGTTGTGGCGGATTGCTATCGTGGATCTCATTGAAAAGGCGCTAGCAGAGACTGCACCAAAGGAAGGGTATGAGCGGACCGACCCACATGCTCTCCGTTGCCAACTCTGGATCGGGTCAGGCGATTGGTATCGTGAAGTCGCCATAGCGAAGTTGACTCCGGCCTGATCCGCTGTGCGAAGCTGCCTGCCTTGCCAAACTTCCGACAGCGGCGTTTAGCGTTACTTAGACGGCTAATGATCCATGCGAGACGTTGCTAAACTCAGCAAGCAACCCATCTGACATGTGCTACGAAAGAAGCTTGCCATGTATCGAGTCTGCGATGTTCTTCGGCTTTCGCGCAGTTTAGGATTGCTGTCTGCCGTCGCCGCGGGCACGGTTGGATGCCGCTCCGCTGCGCCCCTTCCCGCCGGACCCTCGTTGCGCCTGAGCAGTTCAAGCTTTTTACAAGGCAGTATTCCCGCGCGCTTTTCCTCCTGCGGCGGTCAGAGCAATAACTCTCCTTCGTTGTCCTGGGGTGCGCCGCCCGCGCGAGCCAAGAGCTTGGCTCTGATCGTCTATGACAGAGACTCACCGCTCGGAACGAACTTCGTACACTGGCTGCTCTATAATCTTCCTCCGAAGGAAAACACCCTTCCTGAAGGTGTACCCAAACAAGGCGAGCTACCCGATGGTTCGCGGCAGGGCCGCAATGGACACGGCGATGTCGGCTATGCGGGGCCATGTCCCCCGGGCCAAGCGGCCCATCATTATGTCTTCAACCTGTACGTGCTCGACTCAACGCTGAACCTGCCGCCGGCCAGCTCAGAAACTCAGCTGGTGAAAGCATTGAGAGGTCACGTGATCGCGGGTGGGCAATTGATCGCTGCCTTCCAGCGATGAGTGCACGAGATCAACACTGAAGTCGATGCAAAATCTGCTAAACGGATCGTAGAGGTATGAGGTTTCTCAATGCAACGGCGTTTGTCGTTAGTTACACCTGAGCTATCACGCTTGGCAGCCTTCTACGAAGACCAATGGGCAGCGAACAACCAGCTTAGCCGTGGTCAGCTTCCGGTAAGCGGGTACTCGAGCCACTGGACCCCGTAATAGGCGACAAAAACAGCATGAGTGAGAGGGTGTAGAGAAGA
>CAXTGN010000404.1:0-5121 GCA_964243455.1 uncultured Acidobacteriaceae bacterium | reverse complement strand
GTTCGTATGCGCCACCCGCAACAGCACTCCCATCTCGCGCTGGATCGCAAGAGACACATTCTTCTGTCCCACCAAGCGGCTTAGCTCCTCATCGGAGATCTCCTCCGGCGAGAGCGCCTCGCGGATCGCCGCCAGGGGATCAAGGCCACGCAGTTGCTGCCGCAACGCATGCACAAACGCGATCTGCAGATGGATGGCACGCCTGCGCACACGGTCACATTCCCGCAGCTCGCCCTCCGGCGCTGAGGGATCACAGCGCACCGACGTGTACACCTGCCGCGCCAGGGAGCGCGAGTTGTTCACGATCTGGCCCCACAAACCGCGCGCCTCCCACCAGCGGCTGTACGCAGAGTTATTCCGGAAGCCCACGATGATGCCAATGGCCGATCCGTACAGCGCCAGCGGCACGTTCTTGGACCCGATCCACTCCCAGTGCAGGACCTGAAAGGCCAGCACCACCACCAGATCCCAGATAACCAGGAACAGTAGCGGCCAACCGACATACTGGATCATTCGCCTCAGTTGCGGCGCCTGAGGAACGATCATGCAGTTCCCAAAGCTTCCTCCGCAGACACGGGCGTGAACCTCCGGCCCCCATCCTCGGCAATGCGAATCTGGCCGGAGCCAATGTCATAGACCCAACCCGAAAGCGTCAATTCGCCACGTGCCACCGCCCCGGCCACAGATGGATGCGTCTTCAAATGCGCCATCTGCATCAACACGTTCTCTTCCGTCAATCGCTTCAGCTTCTCCAGCTTTGGCTCCTCCGGGTGCGTCTGGGAGGACGCCACGTGCAGCGCCGCCTCACCGTTGCGCAGCCATCTGCGCACGGTAGGCATCGCTTCCGTCGACTCCGGACTCAGCAGCGCCTTCATCGCGCCACAATCCGAGTGCCCGCAGACCACCACGTGCTGCACCTTCAGCGCCGTCACGGCATACTCGATGACCGCGCTCACGCCGCCCAGCATCTCGCCATACGGCGGCACCATGTTGCCGATATTACGTGTAATGAACAGCTCTCCCGGCCCGGCGGACGCGATCGTCTCCACATCCACGCGGGAGTCGGCGCAGGCAATCACCAGCGTATGCGGCTGCTGCGGCGTCGTCGCGGCACGGTGGTAGTCCGCCGCGTTTTCCGCGTGGACTTCTGATTGAAAACGGCGAACGCCGGCCTTCAGGCGGTCGAGGACGGAAGGGGTTCGGATCAAGTCGCTCATACGCCTTTTATAGGCCCTGCCCTCAAAAAGGATTATGGAATGCCCATACATCTTCGTACACCCCGCTGTTTCCCGGCACGCCCGCACGAGAGCAAGGTAGCTGTTGTCTAGAGAAAGCCTCCTCTTTTTTGTCATTCCCGAAGGAAATCTGCGGTTCTTTTCCCCGCCGCCTGCCTTCACATCGGCGGTCCGCCCTTCACATCGGCGATCCGCCCTACGCATTCCTCCGCCACACCCGCAGTTGCCCTTCAGCTTGCCATCCATTTGCCATCAGTTGTCATCCCGTAGGGATCCGCTTTTCGGCCGGGCGCTTGCAGCGTAAGCCGTTGAAAGCCGCCTCAAGCACTCCGTCGAGCCTCACCCAACCGGCGACACCCCGGGAACGGTCCTGAGATACTGAAAAGGACATGCCGGATACCCAAATCGCCCCAGACTCGCCCAATCGCGCCCACTCCCTCTTCGACCTCCACGGCCGCGTGGCCGTGATCACCGGCGGCGCCGGTCTGCTCGGCTACTTCCACGGCGCGATCCTCGCCGCCGCCGGTGCCCATGTCGTTCTGCTCGACCTCGCCGCGGCCAACCCCAGCCTCCGAGCCGACCAGCTCCAGGCCGCGCACGGCCCCGAGTGCCTCGGCCTCGCCGCCGATATCACCTCCGAAAGGTCCCTCCTCGAAGCAAAGGATCAGATCATGGCCAGATTCGGCCGCATCGACATCCTTATCAACAACGCTGCCAACAACCCCAAGGTCGAAGCCGACCCCCAAACCGGTCCCAGGACCGAGCCCAAGCAGTGGTCCCGTCTCGAAAACTTCCCCCTCGAGGTCTGGAACGCCGACATCGCCGTCGGCCTCACCGGCGCCTTCCTCTGCTCGCGCATCTTCGGCGCGGAAATGGTCAAACAAAACGCCGGCGTCATCGTCAATGTAGCCTCCGATCTCGGTGTCATCGCCCCCGACCAGCGCCTCTACCGCAAGGAAGGCCTCCCCGAAGACCAGCAGCCCGTCAAGCCCGTCACCTATTCCGTCGTAAAGACCGCGCTCATCGGCCTCACCCGCTACCTTTCCACCTACTGGACCGCCCACAACGTCCGCGTCAACGCCATCTCCCCCGGCGGCGTCTTCACCTCCCAGCCCGAAGAGTTCACCCAGAAACTCCATCAGCTCATCCCTATGGGCCGCATGGCGCACAAAGACGAGTACCAGGGCGCCATTCTCTTCCTATGCTCCGACGCCAGCAGCTACATGACCGGCCAAAACCTCATCGTGGACGGCGGCCGCACCGTCCTCTAATGTCGCGGGCACTCACCCATGCGCCGTCATCCCGAGCGATGCGAGGGAGCCCTGTCTATTACAGCGCGAGGGCCGCAGGCACGAGCCTCTTACATTACCCTCGCAGAAACCTCATCTAAACCACAGGAGTCTTTCTCATGAACGTCCTCATCTTCGGAGCCGCAGGGAAAACTGGAAAGCTTGTCGTAGATCGCGCCCTGGCCGTTGGACACACCGTCACAGCCTTCGTACATGATCCCGCCTACACCCATCCTGAGGTCCGCATCCTCGCCGGCGATGTCGGCAACGCCAACGATGTCCGCAGCGCCGTCGCCGGGCAGGACGCGGTCATCGATACCATTGGCGGCAAGACGCCTTATAAAGCAACGGATCTCGAGACCAGCGCAGCCCGTAACATCGTCGCGGCCATGCAGGCCGAAGGCGTTCGCCGCCTCCTTGTGATCTCCATGATGGGCGTGGGCGAAAGTGCCCAGCAGGCCCCGTTCTGGTACGAGCACCTTCTGATGCCGACCTTTCTCCGCGGCTCCACACCCGACAAGACCCACATGGAAGAGGCGGTCAAAGCCAGCGGCGTCGAGTACACCATCACGCGGCCACCCATTCTATCCGACGACCCAGCGACCGGCTCCTACCGCGTGATGGACGCCCCCGAAAAGGCGCACAAGATCACTCGCGCAGACCTGGCACAGTTCCTTGTCGACCAACTCACCAGCGACACCTACGTCCAACAGGCCGTCGTCGTGGCCAACAGCTAACTTCATGGCCCTCACCGATTCCCAAACAGCCGCGACCGTGAAGACTGCGGAGACCCGTCCCGACCACCCGCCCGTCGTTCCCATTCCGCAGGATCCCTTCCTCCCCAAACGCCGCCTGCAGCGCATCGTGAACGCCTTTCCCGGCGGCCAGTTCTTCCGCTATCTCCTCGTCGGCGGCTTCAACACCCTCTTCGGCTACACGAGCTTCCTGATCATCGTCCGGCTCCTCGCGGCCGTCATCCCCACCCGCTATCTCACGCTCACAGCCATCGCGGGCTCGCTCATCTCCACCCCCCTGAACATCACCGTCGCCTACTTCGGCTACAAGTTCTTCGTCTTCAAGACCAAGGGCAATTACCTTCTCGAGTGGCTCAAGTGCTTCGCTGTCTACGGCACCGGCATGATCCCCGGCCTGGTCGCCCTCGGCGCGCTCACCCGCCTCATCCAGAACCTCGTACACAGCCACAACGCCGCGCTTCACACCCTGCTGACCGGCACCCAGGCACACCTCCCCACGGCCGCCGCAAACCTCCTCGCCAGCGTCGCCCACGGCAAGACGCTCGCCGCCAATATCGCCGGTGGCATCGTCATCGGTCTGTCCACGGTTTACAGCTTCGTCGGCCACAAAAGGGTCACCTTCAAGACCACCTCTCCGGCCGCCCCAGACGCCTCCTGACACCCTTATCGGCTAAACTTGTCGAGACTGCAGTGCATCCCTCAGGAGTCCCGTCAGAGTGACCCGCAAGACCATCTCCATCATCACGCCCTGCTACAACGAGGAAGCCAACGTCCTCAATCTGTACAACCAGGTCCGCGCAGTGATGGTCGGCATCGGCCGCTATGAGTACGAGCACATCTTTATCGACAACCATTCGCAGGACAACACCGTCGCCATCCTGCGCATGATCGCCGCCGAAGATCCCAACGTCAAAATCATCGCCAACGCCCGCAACTTCGGCCACATCCGCTCCCCCATCCACGCCCTCATGCAGGCCCGCGGCGACGCCATCCTCGGCATCGTCGCCGACCTTCAGGACCCGCCGCCCATGATCGCCGACATGATTGCCGAGTGGGAAAAGGGCGCCTACTGCGTGCTCGGCATCAAGCGCTCCAGCGAGGAAGCCTCGCTCATGTTCTGGCTCCGCAAGCAGTACTACAAGTACGCCGAGCGCCTCAGCTCCATCGAGACCATCCAGAACTACACCGGCTTCGGCCTCTACGACCGCAAGGTCGTCGAGCTCGTCCGCCAGTTCGATGACCCCTATCCGTACTTCCGCGGCATGATCGCCGAAATCGGCCTCCCCACCGTCAAGCTCCTCTACGACCAGCCCAGCCGCAAGTTCGGCGTCACCAAAAACAACTGGTACACCCTCTACGACATCGGCATGCTGGGCATCATCAACCACTCCAAGGTGCCGCTGCGTCTCGCCACCTTCGCCGGCTTCGGCGGTGCCGTCCTCTCCTTCATCGTCGCCGTCGGCTACCTGATCGCCAAGCTCGCCTTCTGGCACACCTTCGACGTCGGCGTCGCGCCCATGATCATCGGCCTCTTCTTCCTCCAGTCGCTCATGCTCGTCTTCCTCGGCGTCATGGGCGAGTACGTCGGCGCCATCTACACCCAGGTGCAAAAGCGTCCCTACGCCGTCGAGCTCGAACGCATCAACTTCGACCAGCCCTTCAGCTACCCCCGCCCCCAACCCGTCACCCTCGCCGGCCTCACCGCCGGCAACCCCCTCACCATGCCAACCCCCAGCGCCCAGGCCGTGCCTTCGCCTTCCTGATGCTTCCCCCTGGTTGTCATTCCCGAGGGGAATCTGCGTTTGCTCTTGCCCTTTTGGTTATCATTCCCGAAGGGAATCT
>CAXTGN010000403.1:0-5121 GCA_964243455.1 uncultured Acidobacteriaceae bacterium | reverse complement strand
TCATCGTGCCCTTGAGGCCGAGCAGCAGGCGGTCGTTGTAGGTGCCGGGGTCGTAAAGCCCGTCCGCGTCCGCGATCAGCGTGTCAAACAGGGCGCACATCTCCAGCAGCTGGTGCCAGTCCCGGCACGAGCGCGCCAGGCGGGACACCTCGATGCCCAGCACAAGCCCCACGTGGCCCAGCCCGACCTCGGCGACCAGGCGCTGGAACCCGGGGCGGTCCAGGGTCGAGGCGGCCGAGCGGCCAAGGTCGTCGTCGATCACGACAACCTGCTCAGCATGCCACCCGAGCTGGCGCGCCCGGTCGGTCAGCGCATACTGCAGGCGCGTGGACTCCTGGTTGTGCTGCACCTGACGCATCGTCGATTGCCGGACGTAGACGACCGCATGGCGGTCACGGTGGCGGGCCTGGACCTTGTCCGCCGGCAGCAGGGCCATCCCTGGCGGGGTCGCGCTCATCGGACGCCTCCATCGGGCTCGGCGCCGCAAGGCGCTGGCGGACCAGCAGGCCGATCAGCACAAGCAGGCGCCGCTGCCGCTCGCGCGGCAGGTCCTGCCACCTGATCCCCTCCTGCCTCGGACCGCTCATCCCGAACAGCCATCCACCGGGCCAGCGCGCGCAGGGCCTCATGGCCCAGCCGCGGCGCTATAAGAACGTCACACTCAGCGGTCCCGTGTCCACACGTTCTCGATGCGGTTCAGCTCCGGCGCATACCGCCGCAGCCACTCGACGGTGATCCAGGGCCGTGCGTCCAGCGCCGCCCGGGTGGCCCGGCTGGTGTGGACGGGTCCGTTGTCCCACACCATCACGACGGGCAGGCGCTCGCAGCCGGGCTTGGGGCCATAGCGCCAGTCTAGCCGGCGCAGCAGCCCGATCACGTCGGCGCTGGTCTTGGTCGGCGACGTGCTGACGACCAGTTCGCCCGTGCCTGCGTCGAGCGCGCCCATCAGGGCCACCTTGCGCGACTGCCCCGGCGCCTGCACCCGCAGCTCGGCCCCCTTCTCCGCCCAGGCATGGGCGAGGTAGGGGTGGGTCAGCGCCTCGCTCTCATCGCCATACAGCAGCACGATGTCGCCCGCGTCGGCCTGGGCCTGGCGCAGCCGCAGCCGCACGCCCATGCGCTCGACGGCATCCCGGTCCTGTCGCCCGGTCAGCGTGTGCCGGGGCCGGCGCCATCCGAAGCTCCCTTTTTCAACAGCACGCTCAAGCGCCCTGCCGAGATGCTTGCACCCGTCTGCCGCTCGATCACGGGCGAACGTCTGCGTTCGACCTCGGCGCGCAGGCGCGGCAGCGTCCAGTTGGTCCGGTCCTCGACGGGCTGGCGCAGCAGCAGGCTTGCCACCGCAAGCGCGCGCTCGCCCTTGGCCGGAGACGGACCCGACGCCAGGGTGGACCGCAGCGCGTCCACGCCGCGCTCGCTGAACCACCCGCGCCAGTGCCGCACCGCCTCCGGCGTGACGCCGAACGCCTCGGCCAGCTCCAGACTCGTCCAGCCCTGCAAGGTCAGCAGGATCGCGCGCGCCCGGTCGGCCTCGCCGCGCACGTCGGACCGCGACAGCTCCTGCAATGCCGCCTTCTGCTCAGCCGTCGCAACCAAAGGGGACCGACCCGGCATGACAACCATCCAGCTTACGTCAAAGATGACCCGACATTACCATCCGTGCGTAGGGCCTAAGAAGCCTGCTTAGGGGCGTTGACCTCGTCTTCGTGCATAAAGCAATTTCTACCGCGCGCCATTGCCGCCTCGGCTTTCTTACATAGGTTCTCCGTTCTCTTGCTCCCCAGACCCCGCGCTCCTGGTCAAGGTGTGTGCACCTCGTCCTGCCTGGTGGCCAATTCCCAAACGGCATGGGTCAAGGCTTCAACGGAGAAGGGTTTACGCAGGAAACGGTCGCTGGGACCAAGCACCGGGTCTCTCGCGCTGGTGCCGGTGATCAGCACGGCACGCACCCTGGGCCACTGCAGCCGAGCAACGGCGGCCAGTTCCAGGCCGCCCATTCCCAAGCCCAGCTGCATGTCGGCCACCAGCACGTCCGGCACTCCGTCGGCTGTCATGCGCTCAAGCGCCTCTGCTGCACCAGCGGCGTCGCTGACCCGACAGTCATCAGCAAGCAGCTCTCGCAAGCACTCGCGTACCACGGCATCGTCCTCAACCACCATGATCGTCGTGCCGATTGGCAGTTGCTCGACCCAATGCGTCCGACCCAATTGGGACAACGGTCTAGTGTTTCCTGTCATACCGCATGATGTCTGCAGCAATATCCATTAATCTTTCTAAGTCGTTCTGTTGTGTACCTGCTGAAGTGTTCTTCGAGTGAAGCGTTTTACTGTTTTTATCAAATTGGAAACCCTGGATGGCCAGCTTGTTCGAGATCCTCTTTGCGCTGCTATTATGATTTGTGAACAATCTAATCTCTCCAACGAACGGCATATCTTCTCGAAATAGAGATATGACCTTAGTTACAAAGAAGGATAGGCTCGGAAACTACCTAGAGAGGCTGGCCCAGAGCGTGCCTGGCCCAGGATTTTGGTCAGCTCATCGTCGCCCCCACCGCCCCATGCCTCGGCCGCCGGCAGGGTGGACAGCAGCTCGTTCCGGCTGAACGTCGGCGCTTGGAAGTTCATGGCATACGCACTCCTCGATGGGAGGCGAGAGCGCGGAGCATCTCTCAGCCGCTTGCGCCCAGGGGTCTCAGCAAACGATGACTGTGCAATAATATACCATTTACAGCCCGACCACTGACGCTTCAGAGTACGTTGGCGCATGATACTCGCTGTGTAGCTGCTACAGCTAGCGCCCCCTGCTTGGCCCAGGGCTATGGGGGCAATTAGGCAGTTTAACGCAACGATCCCGGTAAGTCCTCGCGGTTCCCTGGGCACCGTGGGACGGAGTTGGATACGCAGCATGTTCATTTGAGGGCTTACCCCGCCCTAGCTCTTATGTAAAGCTCCGCACCATGATATGCCGCGCAACGTACACTCGTCCGCCTGCGTCGCCGCCTCGGCCGTCCACGGCCGGCAAGCGCCTGCCTTTCAACCTGACATGGCATGAGGACCAAAATGGCTGACTACCGGATTGATCTGCTGAATGGCAGCGGGCGGGTCGTACAGCAGTCCAACGCCAAGTGCGCCGACGACAGGGAGGCCTGCGCACTCGCGCGCCGGCTGCTCGGCTTCGGCGAGCGTGCAGAGGTGTGGAGCGGTGACAGGTGCGCCGGCCGGGTTTCGGCAACGTCCGCCGCAGAGGTCGAGATGCTCGGCCGAACATGGGCCGCGCACTAGCCGATCAGATGTGAGGAATGGTCATCATCGCGCGTCAAACCTGAATGGCTAAGACGCACACCTGGTTATCAAGGGTGCCATTACGGATGCACCTTGAAGCCCTGAAAGACTGCAAAAGGGGGTAGCCGTGCCGGATGATGTGGAGAAATCCGGGGAGCAGAAGGCTGCCGAATCCGACGTCGAAGGGTTCAAGGACGAGCTTGGCCCGTTCGTCGTCGCCGCCGAGACTACACGGATGCCGATGGTGTTCACCGATGCCCAGGCGGCAGGCAACCCAATCATCTTCGTCAACGAGGCGTTCCTCAAGCTGACGGGCTATGAGGAGCACGAGGTGCTGGCCCAAAGCTTCGACTTCCTGATGGAGCGCAACACCGATCCCGAGGCGCTGAGGGAGATACAAGCGGCGTTCGGGGGATCACGCGACCTCAGCACGCAGGTCCGCTACCGCCACAAAGACGGCAGCGTGGTCTGGGTCTCGATCTTCATCAGCCCGGTTCGGGACGGCAGCGGCGCTGTCGTGCAGCACTTCGCCTCGTTCGTGGACGTCACTCGGCACAAGGAGGAGGAGGACCGCCTCCGCTTTCTGCTCGATGAGCTGAACCACCGCGTGCAGAACACCCTGGTCACCGTGCTGGCCATCATCGGGCAGACCTTGCAGCATGTGGCGGACAGGGAAGCCGTTGGTCTCGCCGAGGGACGCATCCTGGCGCTGGCAAGGGGCCACAGCCTGCTGGGTGGCAAGAACTGGGAGAAGGTCGGTTTGCGCGACGTAATCAGCCAGATACTGCGGCCGTTCGGGCTCGATGGCCCCCAAGCTGACCGTTTCTCGGTCTGGGGCAGCGACGCTCGCCTGCAGCCGAAGACAGCGCTGACCCTTGCCATGGTGTTCCACGAGTTGGCGACCAATGCCACGAAGTATGGCGCACTCTCGGGCAACGCTGCCGGGAAGGTGGACATTGCCTGGCAGGTTGAGCTGACCTCCGAAGGTGATCGGATGCGGCTACACTGGCAGGAAAGCGGTGGGCCGCGGGTGTCGCCGCCAAGCCGCAGAGGTTTCGGCTCCCGCCTGATCGAGCGCGGGCTGGCGCAGGAGCTGGATGGCGAGGTTCACCTCGACTACGCGCCTGCCGGCGTGACCTGCCGCATCGTCATGCCGCTGGCGAAGATGAACGGCGGCTGAGGCATGGACAGCGTGCTCTCCGGCCGCCGCATCCTCCTGATCGAGGACGAGGTGATGGTGTCGTGGGCGCTGGAACAAGCGATCGTCAGCTTGGATTGCGTCGTCATCGAGCCTGCCGCCCGTATCAGCCAGGCTCTGGCAATGGTCGAGACGGAGGTTTTCGATGCAGCATTGCTCGACATTAACCTGAACGGCGAAAACAGCTATCCCGTAGCTGACGCCCTAATCGCGCGAGGCCTGCCCTTTGTGTTCGCGACCGGCTACAACAAGGACAGTGCCCCGCACGGCTATGAGGCTTTTCCAAGGCTGCAGAAGCCATTCTCCATACCGGAACTGAGCGATGCGCTCACGAAATTGCTGATAGCAAAGCCCCGGGCGCCCCAATGATCTAGGATCATTTCGACAGACGGACATTTAGCAGAGTGATATATAGATCCGAATTTCAATATCTGCACACTCTGCGAATCTAATAATGCAACGAGTTTCCATCTCATGCGCCAGGGCTTTTGGGGCCGTTGACCTTGTCGTCACCCATAAAGCGCTCGCCACTGGAAAGCATTTGTAAGATAGTCCAGAACCCGCGTAGTAGGGGTTGACCCAACATTGATGCTGGTGGCGAATTCGTTGCCGGCGTGGCTCCCGCCCTTGTGACGCTGCGGG
>CAXTGN010000402.1:0-5126 GCA_964243455.1 uncultured Acidobacteriaceae bacterium | reverse complement strand
GCGAAGACTTACGGACATCCTCTGCCATGCAACGTAGAATGCGGAAAGTCGAGTTTATAACAAGCAGCAAAGACTTTATTCAGCTTAAGGTTGGCAACGCTTCTGGTGAACTCGCCCATGGCCTACGCACGCTTGCGGCGTTGTTGCATGGATAATTTATGGCATTGTCAATGCTTTATCCTACGCAAGAAGCACGTCTTAAGCCCAAAAAGGCCTAGATCATTTCGGTTGGGTCAGTTTTTCCGAGTTGTTGCGAGCTCTTATCAACTGTGCCCCGCCTACGCCGAAGGTATCTCGCTGAAATCGCTTGATAGCTCCTCCAGATTTAGTTGGTGATCCATGCAACAACGCTCCGCGGGTGTCCAGCAGCCGGGCGAGCTGCTGCCGCTTGGCCGCTGTCATCGCGTGCCTCTCGCGGCCTGCACGTCAGTTCGGGTTAAACAGGCGCAGGATGGTGGCGACCACTGCCGCTTCCTCCCGGGACGACACCGTGCCGAGCAGTTGGTGGCCGGCGCCGTGCTTGGAGATGCCGACAACTCGGCTGTCGGCGGCCTCGACGGTCCGCAGCCCCCCTGCCTCGAACACTGGCAGCGCGTCCTCCTGCAGGCCAAGGCTGAGCCAGTGTTCTCGTGTCATGTCGTCATCCATGCTGGGCTGCCTCCCAGCCAGCCATGTTCAAGATTGGACGGGTTTGAACAAGCGCTTAACTGAGACTCTGCTGGGATCGAGTCTACCGCATTGATCCGGCGCTGGAGCGCCGTAAAAGTAGGGTCTCGGTCGGTGCCGACCGGGATCCTACCGGTCGGCCACTTATCGCGGCAAAAAGGTGCGTTGCAGCCGCTTTCGGGAGGGGGCCCGGTTCGGCGCTTGTTCACAGCCCTTGATGCAAGCCAGCCATCCCCGGCCAGCCTGCCAGGTCGGGCGCCTTCAGGACGATGGCACTACGATCTGGAAGTGGCTGGTCCCGGTGCTGTCGAGCGTGGCGCTGGCGCCGGCGACAGGGGTGCTGTTCACGTCGATGCCCTTCACGTACAGGTTGCGATCGGTGGACGACGACCCGCCATAGGCGTCGTTCAGGAACGAGATTGCCACGTCGTGCGTGCCGGCCGAGAGCAACGCCGATAGGTTGACCGTCTGCGACTGGCCCGACCCGTTCAGCGCCGTCACCGTGCCATCCGCCACGAGCATCGTGCCGTCGATGGCCACGGCATACTGCGCATCCCCCTGCCAGGCATCCTCCGTCAGGTGCAGTATCAGCGGCGTGGCCACCGCCGTCACGGTAGTCTGCTGCGCGCCGAAGTACTTTGCCCACGCCGCCGCCTCGGCCGGCTTGCCGTCGGCGGCCTGCGAGAACTCGTAGTTGCCGCCGCCGTTGCTGTCCCACAGGTTGACAAAGGCGATCTTCTCGCCTGCCACCTGCGCCGCCGTTAGCTGTTGGGCCAGCCAGGCAGGATAGGCCGCGTCGTCGGACACGTCCGTGCCCGCGTTCGAGTTGCCCGCCCCAGCCTCGGGAATGGCGAACGCCTTGCCGTGCGCCTCGGCAAAGCTGATCAGGCTGGTCAGGCTCTGGCTGTGCCCGCTGCTGCTGTCGTTGGTATACTCGGTCGCCGCCGGGTAGCTCCAGTAGTGCGCGCGGTTGACCGGGTCGGCGATGAACTGCGCGACGCTGGTGTCCTCCTTGCCGGTGTCCCAGTCATGGTAGGTCGGCGTCGCCCCGCCGTCCGAGTAGGGATAGATGTCCGAGTAGGCGTCAGCCCCCACCACGTCCACGTAGGCGTCGCCGGGATACAGGTTGGTCGTGGCCTCGGCGTTGGGGCTGTAGTTGATCACGCCGGGGTTCCAGACCACCTGCACGTTGACCCCGTCCGCGGCGGCGGCCTGGTGCAGCACGGTGTAGACGTGCTGGAACGCGCGGACCCAATCGGCCTGGCTGGCGGCGCTGTCGCCGGCGTAGTTCGAGCCCTGCAGGTTCATCTCCCAGCCCGGGCGGAACACCAGGTTGCTGAAGCCCTGGGCCGCCCAGGCCTTCACGATGCCCTGGATCGCGCTGTCATACTGTCCCGAGGCAAATGCCTGGAACTGCTGGTCGGGCGTCGCTGACCCGGCCGCGGTGGAGTTCAGCGGCAGGGCGATCACCGGCGTCTGGCTCTTGGAGTCGACCGACGCCGCCGCCGAGGTGGCGAAGAACTGCGAGTTGCCGGCCCACTGCGCGACGGGCTGGCCCTGGTCGATGAACGTGGTCAGGAACGCCGGCGCGGCGCCCAGGTCCTGGGTGAAGGCGCTGTAGTTGGCCTCATACGTCGCCTCGTTGGCGGCGCTACTGTTGTCGGGGTTGCCCAGGTATGCCCCAAGCGGGAAAGGCGTTATTGGCGTGGTCGCTGGCATTGACAGCTCCTCGTTGGCGCATCCGTGAAAGGCCGTCCTAAGGCGGACTGGGCGACGCGCGCTGGCTCACAGCCGATGCAGAGCACTCACGCATCCGTGTGCGGTCAAGATTGGTCAGGCGCTATTTGGTAGTTCTGGCAGTTCCGACGTGCCTTTGTTTGTGGAGGTGCGTCAGACTGCTGCTGCCTAGGACAATATTCATCAAAACTTAGGACTGCCGGCCGGTGACCCGTGATGGCGGGCCAGCAGGGTGCGGCGCCAGCAAACGGCGCCTGGCCAGTAGACGGCCAGTTGGCTTCGCAGCTTGGCGGCCCTGAAACCGGCCGGTTGTCGAACGGGCCGGTTCTGGCCGTTCGTCCTGTCGGCGGTGCGCCGGCTTTTGCATGCGCCTACTTGGGATTCCGAGAGACTCTCTGCAGCCTTGTACGTTAAGGGCGATACGGGGTGACGAGAAACACTTGATGCTGTTGAAAAACTCTGAAGGGAACATGGCGTAGCCGGACATTCGGTCATCCATTCTGCTTTCCGGGAAGTCTGGCGACTGCTGTCTTGGCAACTTGGCTCTACCCGAACGCTGCGGTCCCGGCCTGGCCCGACAGGCCACAGACTGTCAGCCGTGCCAGCCGCCTCAGGTTCTGCACGGCGGCTGCAAGGTGGAACTCCTCGGCCGCACCTTGCAACCCACGCAGCCGCAGGCGCCGGATCCCGAACTGCTGCTTGAGATGGGCGAACAGGATCTCGACCTTCTGGCGCCACCGTTGTGACTGGACGTAAGCCGTGGTGCCGGCGAGCGCCTGAGCAGCCTTGCGGGCCGGCTCATGGATGCTGACGTTGAGCCCGCGCGCCTTCCCTATCGTGCACTGAGGTTTAAGGGCGCAAGCTCCGCAATCGGCTGCCTGCGCCGAGTACTTCTGTATGCCTCGACTGCGCTCAAACCCCGCAAGACGCAGCGTGTGCCCGGACGGGCAGCGCCAGGCATCCTCGGCTTCGACGTAGGTGAAGCTCTCACGTGTGAACATGCCGTCCGTCTGCGCCGTGCGGTCCAGCACCGGGACATGCGGGGTCACGCCACGGACCAAGAGCCAGGCCAGGAACGGTCCTGTGCCGTAGCTTCTGTCCGCGCCGAGGCAAGAGGGTGTGAACCCGAACACCCCTGCCGCCCGCGCCAGCATGGCCTTGGCGGCGACGATCTCCTGACTGAGCCGCGCCGGCGTCGCTTCCACATCGACGATGATGCCGTGCGCCGTGTCCACCAGCAGGTTGGTCTCGTAGGCGAACACGCCCACGCCATGCTTGATGCTCCACGCCGCAGCGGGGTCGGTGGGCGACAGATACTTGGGCGCCTCATGACGAGGCTCGTCCGGCCCGGGCGGCACAGCCACGTCGAGCGCGTCGAGATGCTCATGCACTGGGCGTGACTGCGCCTTGCGATCCGTCGTCCACGCCTCCGGCACGCGGTTGCCGGGCAGGCGCTTGTGGCGGCTCGCGTCGGCGTCCACCTGGCTGCCGTCCACGGCCGCGGTGTCGCCAGGAACGAGGCCGGCCTCCATGCAGCGTCGCACGACCTGCTCGAACACGGCGCGGAACACGTCGCCGTCGCGGAAGCGGCGATGCCGGTTCTTGCTGAAGGTGCTGTGGTTCGGCACGACGTCGTCCACACCAAGGCGGCAGAACCAGCGATGCGCCAAGTTGAGGTGCATCCCGGCGCAAAGCTTCCGCTCGGAGCGGATGCCGCTGAGGTAGCCGACCAGCAGCATGCGTATCATCAGCTCCGGATCGATCGAGGGACGTCCGATCAGGCTGTAATGGGGCGCCATGATGCGCCGGACGAACGCCGTGTCCAGCAATGCGTCCACCGCACGAAGCAAGTGGTTGGCCGGAAGGTGGTCATCGATCCGGACCGTGGAAAACACCGGCTCCGCCATGACCCGCTTGCCCATCATCACCGCCTCCATCACACCAAGGAGACCCATGCATCACAGCCGCTTGCACCGTCCTAACACCGGCTGCAGCGCCTTTTTCAACAGCATCACTTCTTTGTCGTGAGTAGGCAGGGTAAGTTCATTTGCCGGGGCAGAAGCTCACGACAAGCCCGTAGCAATCAATTGACGACAAACCTTTGACGGGGAAGGTTTTGAGGGGCAAACGGGGAAGGAACAAGGGTGGTCGAGCTTGTTGGCCATGCCAGAGCCCCGCCTGACCTGCCGGTGACGATCCCAAATGTGGGTTCACCGCCCTGCAGGGCCGAGCAAGGGCCAGAACCCGCTCTTGCGCGGGTGCTTCCGCCGAAGCCGGGCCATGAACGCATCGTGAGTTTCCAGCCCAACCTCCTCCGGCAGGAAAGGTGCCAGACCCTCGCACGACCTGACATCGCGGGCGGCATACTGGTATTGCCGGGAGGACGCGCGCTGCAGCACGTCCTCGGCCAGCAGACGGTGCAGCAGCGTCGCTGCGGCCGGATGCCGCTCTGCCAGAGCCTCGGCAGCAGAGCGGAGTCGGCCGTAGTCCCGCCCATTAAGATCGTAGCGGTTGTCCCGCACCAGCCGGGCCGCCGCCTCCAGGTTCGGCCAGCCAGCCAGGAAGCTGAGCGCCAGGTTGCGGTCCGGATGCGCCAGGGCGTGCGCCACTGCCCGGTCCTCCGCCTCGACATCATCGAAGTCGGGCAGCCCGCGCAGGTAGGCCCGGAGGTGGTCAGCGCCCAGCCACCGCTCAAATGCCGTCCAACGCAGCGCCTGCGCGTC
>CAXTGN010000401.1:0-5134 GCA_964243455.1 uncultured Acidobacteriaceae bacterium | reverse complement strand
GGATGGCTACCCTGGGCTGCCGGGGTGGGGCGCGAAGTCGGCGGCGACCGTCCTGTCCCGGTACCTACACCTCGAAGCCATTCCAGGCGATGCCCGGGAGTGGCGTGTTGCCGTGACGAACCCTCAAGGGCTCGCGGAAGCCCTGGAGAGGGGGCGTGAGCGGGTCTATCTCTTTCGGGATCTTGCCACGTTGCGCGCCGATCTTCCGTTGTTTCGTTCCGTGGACGAACTCCTTTGGAAGGGTCCGACCGAGGCTTTCGCGGAGCTGGGTGCACGTCTGGATGCAGCGAAGACCGGGAAAAAGCGTGCTCCGGCGTCAAGACCACGGATCAGCAAGCGGACAAAGGCGTAGCCGCAACAAGCTTGTGAGCAGGTAAGGTGGCGTGGCGCGACGGAGCTGACAGATGACGCACCCACGGTCTTTAGAAAACGATCTTGGCGGCTACCTGCAGCTGCCTCGACGAACCGCTGTCGCCTGTAGGGAAGCGTGTGGAAGTGATGGTGCCGAAGCTCGCAGAGCCGACCGTTGCCGAGGTTCCAGGGTTGCCGAAGTTGGCGTGGTTGGCTACATCAAAGGCATCAAAACGTAACTGCAGGTTTGCGTTCTCATACAGTCTGGTGTTTTTCTCGAGCGATACATCCACGTCTGCAAACCCGGGTCCAAGCAGCGCGTTGCGGCTCAGGTTGCCGAAGCCGTTCGTAGGCACCTGAAAGGTACAGCCCGCGGCTGTCGCTGCCTGTGTGCATACGGAGTTGGTAAACCACTGCACGGTAGTTCTCGAGGGTTTGGACTCCACGTACTGCACCGGCGCGAGCAGGTTGGGATGAGTCACGCCGGAAAGACCGCTGAAGTTCGTTACGCTGTCGGTGACGTTGAGCGGGTTTCCGGTCTGCCACTGCGCGATGCCAGTCAGGCGGAAACCTTCCACAAGGCGATTGCCCTTGAAGGGAAGGTTGTAGATGACATTGGTGGCAATGCGGTGGCGCGTATCGAAGTCCGAGGGACCGTAGTTGAGGCGAGGCCGCGTGGGGTCCTGAAGATAGGTCGACCCCAGCGAGCCGAGATCGAGCGACTTCGAAATGCTGTAGTTGAAGTTGAACTCCAGCGAATTGCGAAAGTTCTTTTGCGCGGTGAACCAGAGGGCGTTGTAATTCGATTGCCCGCTGTAGTTACTCTGCGGCAGGTTGGCATTGGCGAGGTTGGCGCCTGGATCGATAGGACTGGTAACAGAGAGTGCCTGATATGGCCGCTTGGTAGCCAAGCCGGGCTCGTTCAGGTTGACCGTCTGCCGCAGATGCCGGCCCACCGATCCGTAATAGCCGATGGAGAAGGTGATGTCATCGAAGCTCTGCTGCTGCAGATTCAGATTGAAATCCTGGGTGTACGCATTGCGATAACCCGGATCGACTGCGGTGATGGAAAGGCCTGCAGCCGCCGCCGAGCTGAACAGGCTGCTCACGGGGATCGGTGCGGTCGAACTTGAGTAGTTCACCTTGCTGGTAAAGGGTGCGTTGGTGGCGAGCCCGGTCACAAGATTCGTCTCCGGCTGATCGGCCATGAGGCCATACGCGCCGCGAACGACGGTCTTGCTTTTGCCACCCACGTTATAGCTGAATCCAACACGCGGCTCGTAGTTGTTGTTCTGCGCGTAGGGGCTGCGGCCGAGGCCATTGGTGCCCACCTGCTCCAGAATATCCAGTGTCGGGTTGAAGTTCACGAACTTGTTGTTGCCTGCCGTCGGCGACGCATTCCATTCATAGCGGAAGCCAAGCTCTACCAGCAGCGCGGGCGAGACATGGTAATCGTCCTGCACGAAGCCGTTCACGGCGTTCATGTAGACGCGACTGGTCTGTACGGATGGTGTGATGTTGTAGGCGTTGGCCACGCCGGCCTGGAAGTTGGGGAGCGTGTTGAAGGTCAGCGTGCCCGTATCGCCGGTGTAGTTGGCGTTAATAAAGCGCCGGTACTCGCCACCGAACTTCACCGAGTGTCTGCCTGCAGAGTAGGTGACGGCGTCGTTGAAGACACCCAGCGTATCGACACGCCCCTGCGGGAAACTGGCAGGTCCTCCAAAGGAAAAGAAACCGGTAAGCGTGGTAAACGGAATGCCGTTGGGCCCGGTCGTGCCCGTACCCAATCCAAGCGAAGTCGGATCCGTGGTGATATTGGGGAGGAAGTTGATATCGATGCGATTGAAGCCAATACGCGCATCGTTCACCAGACGCGGCGAGAAGACATGCGTCTCGTTGACGGTCAGGATCTGCCGTTTGGCATGGCGATGGTCGCCAAAGCCGGGCAGCGTATCGCCCTGCAGAGTGGGCTCCGTGCGCGTGTCCTCTTGCAGGGCGTAGAAGCCGTGCAGGCTGTCCTTTTCGCTGAAAATCTGCTGAAGATCACCCGTACCCTGATCGATCTGCACCGGTCCGGACGCAGTTCCGACGTAATAGGCCTGGCCTGCGGCATTGGCCGTGTTCGCCGTCGGGATGTAGGGCAGCAGGTTCTGCATCACGGGGTTGGTCACCGCTGCGCGTTGCGCCGCGCTCAGCACGGGGCTGTTGAGCGGGATGCCCTGATGCTGGCGCAGCCCCTCATAGCTGGCGAAGAAGAAGGTCTTATTGCGGTAAATAGGGCCGCCCAAAGAGGCGCCGAAGTTGGAGCGGATGAACTGCAGCATCTGCTGGCCCTTGGGGTTGAAGTAGTTGCGGGCGTCCAGCGCGTTGTTGCGCAGGTATTCGAAGACCTCACCGTGAAATTGATTGATGCCCGACTTCGTCGCCACATTGACGACCGAACCGGAGGACCGGCCGTACTCCGAGGAGTAGGTTTGATTGTTGACGCGGAACTCGCTGGTGGTGTTGATCGACGGCTGAAAGGTGATCTGGTTCTGCACCAGGTCATTCAGGTTGACGCCGTTGATCTGGAAGTTGACGGAGTCCTCGCGGTTGCCCGCCGTGACGAAGCTGTTGGCGCCCAGGCCGCGGCTTGGCGCGGTGAGAGACCCTGCGGCCGGCGCGGTGACACCACCTGCCGTCAGCACGGTCAAGTCCAGGAAATGGCGTCCGTTCAGCGGAACTTCCTGCACGGTGCGCGTGTCAATGACCTGGCCTACCGTGATGGTTTCTGTCTGCAGGGCGGGCGCTGTGCCTTCCACTTCCACTGTCTGGCCTGTGCTGGCGGGGGCGAGCGGCACATCCAGCGTGGCCTTCTGATCCACCTGCAGAACGTAGCTCTTCACCGTATAGCTGCTGAAACCGGGAGCGGTCACGCTGATGCGGTAGTCCCCGGGCGCAAGCGAAGGCACAACGTACTGCCCGGCGCCGTCAGAGGTGATCGTCCGGTCCGTGCCCGTCCCATTGTTGTGCAGCACAACGGCGGCGCGGGGCAGAACGGCCCCCGTGGCATCCTTCACCGTGCCGGCCAGTGTAGCGCCGGACTGGCCGGAAGCTGCTGAAGCGAGGAAAACCAGAGAGAACGTTCCAAGTAAGGTCGTACTCTTCATATCTGAACCCTCCTGAAGTAGGTCGAAACAGGCCATCGTGTGGCAACGAAGTCGTGGCCTGGAGAACGTGCCGTTGAAACTCAGGCGAACAATGGCGATGAACTTCTCGTGAACCGCTGCGCCCTTGTAGAAAGACCTGTTTCTGCGGTTGCAGCGACACACGCGTGGTGTCGCATGCGGGACGCGAGGGTTCGCGGTGAACGGCAGAATGCCGACACCTGCTGACATGAGATTCGGCTGGTTGCAGTCGAATCAGAGGACTAAAGTTTGACCAAGAATACACTAGCCGTATACCCTCGCTCCGCTGCTTTGTGCACAGTGGGACACGACGGGGCAGAGATCGCGTCCCTTGTCGTACCACTCCCCGTGACGGGGATATCTGCTGTTCGCCTACTGTTTATAGGGTCCCATTGTCGTCAGGCCGCCCTCTACGAGGACCGGCGGCCTCCGCAGTTTTGTCGCCTGTTCAAAGGCATAGGCCCAACCCAGCAGGTCGCCATCGCGCCACGGCCGAGCACTCATCTCCAGACCAAAGGGCAGGCCGTTTGGATAGAACCCGGCGGGGAGGGTGATCGCGGGAACACCGATCTTGTTCACCCATCCGGTCTCCGAGTGCGGCCCACCGGAGACCTTGCCATCCTGCGGCATCGTTTCGTCCGGTGGCGGCATCTGCGCGCTGGGGTAGATGAGACCGTCGAGATGAAAGCGATCCAACATGGCCGTGTACCCGGCGAGCATAGCGTCGCGCGGGCCGAAGTAAGTCTTCGCCGCGGTAGGATCGCCCTTGAGCGACACCTACGGCGGAAGGTTCTTCGATCGATTGGCTCCGTGCCGAGCGCCTGGCGCGGCGGCAGAGGCACTTGCCGCAGAACCCGGATGAATGGGCGAGGTCGCCGGTCCGGAGGTGGCCTCCACCAGATCGTCCAGCGATCCCGGCACACCCGTGAAGACGGGCGGCAGAGTCTGCCCCGTGACCGCCTTGTACTGCTCCGCCGTGTGGTACTCGGCAGGACCGAATGCCCCAAGCCACTGCATCGCTCCATCGCGCCGATATGGGCCGGTGTCGACCTTCTTCTCCAATGCGAGGAAGCTGTCGGGCAGCAGCGTATCGTCGATCACGACCTCCGCCCCTGCCGCTCGCACCAGTTCAACGGTCTGCAACAGCATTCCTTGGTCTCCGGCTGCAGCGGTGTGCCTTTGGTCGTAAAGATGAAGGCCGGTACCCCAAAGCGCTTGCCCTTCAGCGCATCGGCCTTAAGATATTGCGTGTACGGAGCGGGCTGCGCTTTCCCTCTTGAAATCGAGCGGGTCCTCTCCCGCCATCACGTCCAGAGCGATCGCCACGTCGGTCACGTCGCGGGCGATCGGCCCGGTGTTGTCCAGCAGCCAATCCAAAGGCGCGATGCCGGCGATGGAGACCATCCCTCGCGTTGGAAACAGCCCAACCACGGCACTCGTGCCAGCGGGCATACGTATGCTGTTGCCTGTGTCTGTGGCGTTGCCCAATACAGCCTCATTCGACGTCACCGCTGTCACTGTGCCACCTGAGGACCCACCCGGCGAGAACCTCACATCGTAGGCGTCGCCCGTTCGGCCAAAGGCTGTTGAACGGTTTGTATCGCTGGCCGCAAAGT
>CAXTGN010000400.1:4748-5143 GCA_964243455.1 uncultured Acidobacteriaceae bacterium | reverse complement strand
CCTTGAGGGGGGCCCAGGGGAGGATGCCTTCGGCGGTGAGTTCGGGGAAGATGGTGGGATCTGCTGCAGCTTTGAAGACCTCCTGCGCGATCTCTCCGGAGACCTGGTGCTGACCGTGCCCGTCCGTTACCCCACCCACAAAGACGGCGGCCAGCACCAGCGGCCGATACAGGCGAACGGCGCGTACCGCGTCGTAGAGCACGCGTTCGTGCGTCCACTTGCTGAACGCCTCCTCCTTGGTCTTCGAGAAGCCGAAATCCACCTCTGTGCCGAACATCTGGTCGGCGCCGAAGTAGCGATCCGCAGAGAGCAGTTCCTGGGTGCGTATAAGGCCGAGCGCGTCCTCGAAGTCGCCCGTCATGGCATTTTGGCCGCCCTCACCACGGGTGAGCGTC
>CAXTGN010000400.1:2706-4738 GCA_964243455.1 uncultured Acidobacteriaceae bacterium | reverse complement strand
GTCGCAACACGCGCGCCCTGGCCGCGAGAATAGAACGTGAGCATGCCGCCGTCTTCATCATCAGGGTGGGCCACGATGAGCATGAGCGAGGCACGTGTATTGAGCTTGCGCAGCATCCCCTGAAGCCCCAGGGCTCCCTCATCCACGGGGAGCTCCCGGCCGGTCTTCGGGCGAATGCGCTCACCGCGAAGGTTGGCTGGATCAATGAACTTGTCAGCCTGCTGCGCAGAAGCACCGGCGCTCACAGCAAGGACGGACAGGAGAAAAAATTGAGGGAAGCGCCGCATACGCCTAGGCTCTCACAAAGCGGTCACGTGGACCGAAGCAGGCCCAAGGCGGACGCCGATCAGGGTTGAACTAAGTAAAGGCTTGTCTGGCGCGGAAGGAAGGTTTTAAAGCCGTCATCGGTGAGGTAAGCATCGTCTTCGCCCATCATGTAGACCTTCTGGTTGTTCCATTCCGGGACCGGCGTGTCCGTGTTCAGTTCGATGGAGATGTAGGAGCCCTTGCGGAGACGTTTGCCTTCGGAGGCGGACGCTTGAGCGGCACGGTAATCCAGTCCTGCCCCTAGTCCATGCCCTTGTTCGCCGATCGGGTGAGAGTAGACCTTCGCCTCAATCCCGCGGCTCTTCATGTCCGCCATGATGCCGCTATACACATCCCCCGCAAGCAGGCCGGGACGGGATCGTGTCATGAGGCTCTCCTGGAGGAGGTTGGTGTTATGCAGGGCAGTCGTCATGCCCGCGGGTGCTGCAGTCTGGCCGGGGAGCAGAATGTAGGCCATCTTTTGCCAGTCGGTGTTGAGACCAAAGGCGGTGATGCCGAAGTCGAGGTGGATCAAATCTCCAGGCTCGATGACCGTTGCCTCGGGCTCGACCGCGAGGAAACCGCGCGAGGTAGCTGAGGTACGGCCGCGGCGCTGGAGTCGGAGATCCGGCTGAAACCAGGTCGTCACATCGTTCTGGCCCATGGCGTCGTACAGCCAACGGCGAACGTCACCGATGGTGGTTTTGCCCGGCGTGATGACCTCGTTCGAAAAGGCCCGCTTTGTGAGCTGATCGGTGAGAACGACGAGCTGTTTGTAAAGTTCAAATTCCGCGGGCAGGCGGGTGTCGCTGTACTCCTCGATGAGGTCTGCGGCCGATACGAAGTGAGTGGTGGCCTCCGGTCCGAGCGTCTGCGCGAGGAAGTTGTAGCTGTCGTGGGTGAGGGAGCGTTGCACCCCGCGTTTGGCGTCGATGGACAGACCGATGTGCTTCGGGTGGTACTGCGCATAGAGCGCGGGCAGGACCTCAGCCGCAGGCTTTGGGTCTGCTGGCGCTTCGAACAAACGTTGCACACTCTCTTCGGCGTAGCCGGTGATGGCGATCTTGCGAAGCGCGGTGCCGGTATCGATGAACACGAAGATGTCGCGATTGCCGGTATACGGGCGAGGCGGTGCGATGTACTCGGTCAACGGGTCGTTGTGAAATTCTTCGTTCACGACTATCCACATATCGATGTTGTGTCGCCGCATCATGTCGAGCAGCATGGCGTGACGTTGCTCCAGCCAGCCCTCTCGGAGAGCTATGCCCTGGGACCACGTGGGCAGATGCACGGGTGGGTACGGTGCGCTTCCGTCACGCTGCCCAAAGGTGACGGCGGGAAGAACAAGGGCCAGAAAGCCTAGGGCAAACGGACGAACATGGGGGCGCATGGACTCCAGCGTAACCCGGCTGTTCGCAAGAGGAGCAAAAATGCGAAATGCTCGAGAGCCGCTCGATACACTCCCTGTATGCCTCAACCGGAAGCCAAGCTGGACCGAACGCTGGGCCTTCGTGGGACGGTCACGCTGAACCTGCTGGATATGATCGGCGTGGGGCCATTTGTAACCCTGCCGCTGCTGGTGGGCGCCATGGGTGGGCCGCAGGCCATGCTGGGATGGATCCTGGGTGCGCTCCTGGCCCTTTGCGATGGGCTGGTCTGGGCAGAGCTGGGGGCTGCAATGCCGGAAGCAGGGGGGACCTATGCCTATCTCGGCAGGATCTTCCCT
>CAXTGN010000400.1:0-2696 GCA_964243455.1 uncultured Acidobacteriaceae bacterium | reverse complement strand
CTGGAAGGCTGGGCCGCTGGCTAAGCTTGCTGTTCGTATTCCAACTCTGCTTTTCTGCCCCGCTGAGCGTCGCGAGCGGGTGCATTGGCCTAGCCCAATATGCCGGCAGCCTTTGGCAGCGTTTGGGAACCCCAATGACGGTACACGCTATACGTCTGGGGCCGTACCGGTTTGGTTTTGGGCTGGGGTGGCCCACGGCCGTCGCGGTCGGGGCGATTGGGTTAGCCCTGCTTCTGCTGTACAGGCGCCTGGTCCACGTGGAGCGGCTGGGACGTGGGCTGTTGGTGGTGGTCCTGCTGGCCATCGGATGGACGGTCGTCACCGCGCTCTGGCGTGGGCACTGGGGGCAGGTGGTAGCCTTCTCCCCGGGAGCCTTCCAGCCGTCGCGCGCCTTCTTTGCGGGGCTGGGAGCGGCCATGCTGGTGGCTACGTATGACTTCTGGGGCTACTACAACGTCACCTTTCTGGGCGGGGAGGTGCGCGACCCAGGACGGACGATCCCACGCGCGCTGTTGCTTTCCATTGCCCTCGTGACAGGCCTCTACCTTCTGCTGAACGCGAGCGTTCTGGCCCTGGCTGGCGCGCCCGCAATGCTCAGGATGACAGGCGACAACGGGCAGCCAGCCCTGCTCACGGCCGTGATGCAGCCCGCTTACGCGCCCGCGCTGGGCGCCCAGGGAGGCCTTTGGCTGGGGCGTCTGGCAGGTTTGCTGGTGATGGCGACGGCGTTTGCAAGTGTCTTTGCCTTGCTGCTCGGGTACTCGCGCATCCCTTTCGCCGCTGCCCGAGACGGCAACTTCTTCCGCCCTTTTGGCCGGCTGCATCCGCGGCTGGGGATCCCTCATGTCTCCCTGCTTGTGCTGGCGGGTGTGGCTTGCGTGTTTTGCTGCTTTTCGTTGCGGGACGTGATCGCGGCCCTGGTGGTGCTGCGGGTCTGCTTGCAGTTTGGGCTGCAGCAGGTGGGCGTCATGGTCTTGCGATGGCGGCAGCCTGAACTTCCGCGCCCCTTCCGCATCTGGTTTTATCCGGTGCCACCGTTGCTGGCTCTGGTGGGATTTGGCTTCCTGGTCCTCTCACGCCGCGGATTTGGGCGGGAAGTCTTCCTGAGCGGAGCGGTCGTGCTCCTGGGCTCCGTGACCTTTTTGTGGTGGGAGCACAAGCATCCAGCAGTGTCTGGGGTGCGTTCTGTAACCGAGGGCTAGTGCAGGGCGTCCAATAGAAGCCTCTATGCGTTGCCGTGAAACTCGGCCCGAGCAGGGAAAGGTACGTCCTATGTTGTTGCGCACGCAGAAAGAGATCGCCTCCTCCGAGATCACTCCAAGGGAGGCCTACAAGTCCTTCCGCACGAACCGGCGAGAGTTGCTGAGAGGGTTGGGCGCTGTAGGCGCCGCCGCGCTTGCCGGAGCCGCCTTTCCCGGAGTTGCGGAAGCCTTAAGCAAGCTCAACACGGTGGACTCGCTATACAAGGTGACAGATCGGGACCTCACGCCCCAGGCGAAGGCGCAGAGCTACAACAACTTCTACGAATTTGGCGCGGATAAGGGTGATCCCGCCCAGAATGCCAAGGGCTTGAGGACCCGGCCGTGGACGGTGAAGGTAAGCGGGCTCTGCAAGAAGCCTCAGATAGTCGATATCGACAAGATGATGGGCTATCGTCCTATCGAGCAGCGCGTGTACCGCTTCCGCTGTGTAGAGGCCTGGTCCATGGTGATTCCGTGGGACGGGTACTCTCTGGCCGAGTTCCTGAAGGCTATGGACCCGCTGCCCAGCGCGAAGTATGTGGAATTCATCTCCCTCGCCGACAAGAGCATGGGGATGTCGGGCGAGTCGCTCCCATTGCCGTATACCGGGGGGCTGCGGATGGATGAGGCCATGAACCCGCTGACGCTGCTGACCTTTGGAGCCTATGGCGAGACCCTGGCCAATCAGCAGGGCGCGCCGGTGCGTGTCATCGTTCCCTGGAAATACGGCTTCAAGTCGCCGAAGTCCATTGTGGAGATTCGGTTCGTCGATAAAGAGCCTCGCATCACTTGGAACATCCTGGACCCGCAGGAGTACGGCTTCTACTCGAACGTGAACCCGAACTACGACAACGCCCGGTGGTCGCAGGCACGGGAACGGCTGCTCAACTCAAACAGCATCTTCCCGAAGATGGTTCCCACGCTGCCGTTCAATGGGTACGGCGATCAGGTGGCGGGGCTGTATGCCGGGATGGACTTGAAGAAGTTCTATTAGCGCGGGCCGAGGCTGTTCGCTTGCGCCTTCAAGTTGAGTCGGAAGTCTGGGCCGAACAGCTCTCGTTGCGCAAAGGTGAGGAAGTGCGGCCAGTTCGGAGCCGGAGTGTGACCCTGGTCATGCTGGCGAAAGGCGATAGGACCGTCGCCGATCTGTGCCAGAACCGCAGGAGACACCGGATCCTGGGTGCCCGCACCGACCATAGGCGTCGCACCGAGGAGACTGTACACCGGACCCGCGGCGGCACCGGCGAGAAACATGCCCCGGGAATCGGCCCATCCGTCCCCGGCAGCTCTGGTACCTGCGGACAGGTACACGGCGCGCGGCGCGCAAAGCGCGATAAGGTCGTGAGCGTCGACGGGCAGGTCGTTGGCGGTCAGGGTGCTGGCATACCGAAGAAAATTGCCAGCCATCCAGTGGTACTCCCCATCGGCCGCCACATTTTCCAGAAGCTCGCCATA
>CAXTGN010000399.1:0-5159 GCA_964243455.1 uncultured Acidobacteriaceae bacterium | reverse complement strand
CCTGCAAGCTGCCCACCGGGCAGACTCTTTGACCTAGATTCCAGAACACGTGTTACAGCAGCTCCCATTTTCGGAGGACGTATGAAACACAAGACGAGAGTTTCACTAGCTCTGGCCCTGGCCACCATCGCGGGGTCTGCTCGGGCTCAATCCACGCCAGCTGACGTGATTGCGCAACGTGCGATGTCCCTCGACGATCAGGGGCGTCACGATTTGGCCGCGGAAAATTGGCGTCAGCTGCTGTCGCTGCGGCCCAACGACGCCCAGGCACTGTCCGCTCTGGCTGCCTTCTACCGCGGTGTCGGCGACACCGTCACGGCCAAGCACTACATGAGCCAACTGAAGCAGCTGGATCCCGCAGCTCAGCAGAGTGCTGGAGGCCATGCGACCGCGTCGGCACAGGGTCTCGATCAGAACACGCTGACGGGAGCCGGCAAGCTTGCCTCGCAGGGCAAGTACCCGGAGGCGCTCGCGCTGTACCGCCAGGCCTTCCACGGCACGCCCCCTGCGGGTAGCTGGGCCGTCGCTTACTACGAGACAGAGGCAGCCGTGCCCAGCGAGATGCCAGCAGCTGTGGCTGGCCTGCGTGACCTGGTCAAGCGCTTTCCGGCGAACTCCTCCTATGCCCTTGCTCTCGGCCGCGTCCTCACGTACAGGCCCGCCACGCGCCTTGAAGGCGTTCATATTCTGCAGGGCATCAAGGGCACAGGGACACAGATGGCTTCCGCACGAGAGGCCTGGCGCCAGGCCATTCTCTGGGACCCGACCGGTCCCACGGCCACAGAGACCGGAGCCGACTTCCTCGCGCGCTATCCCGACCCCGAGCTGGCCAACGCCATGCACACCGCAACCGCACGTCAGGTACAACGCGCACCAGTTCAGGGCGAAGAGGAACAGGGCGAAGCCTACGCCGCTCTGAACAAAGGTCATCTGGACGATGCGGAGAAGATGTTCCACGGCCTCATGGAGGTTCAGCCCCAACGCGGCAAAGCGGCTTTGGGCCTCGGTTATGTCGCGATGCAGCATGGGGATTTCGACAAGGCCATCCAGGAGTACGAGCTCGCCCGCGAAGCCGGGCTTCGCTCCACCGAGTTAACGGAGGCGCTCGCCAACGCACGCTTCTGGAGCGCCATGAAGCACGGCGAAGAAGCGCTGAAGGCCAACGAGCCAACTGTCGCGATGTCCAGCTTTCAGAAGGCTCAGAGCCTTCGTGGGGACAATGCAGCCTTGCAGGATGCCCTGGGTCGCACCTGGCTGCAGATGAACCAGCCAGATCGCGCGGCCGCTTGCTTCGAGCATGCACTCAAGCTCGACGAATCACGTGCATCTACCTGGACCAACTGGTTCGCGACGCTTGTGCAGACAGGCCGCAGCAGCGAGGTCCTCGCCGACGGGGGATACATCCCGTCCAGGGTGACATCCCAGCTGGCCGGCGATCCGGAGTACATCGCCATCCTTGCCGTGGCCTACCTGCAGACAGGCGACACGGAGGGCTTTCACCGGCAGCTGAGCCAATTGCATGCCACCGCGGATTCTCCAAAGCGGCTGGCCGCGCAGATGCGAGTCGCTTCCCTTCTCCTGAGCTCGGGCAGCCCACGGGATGCTGCACGTGAAGCGCTGGAAGTAGTGAAGCTGTCCCCAAACAACGTGGACGCATGGAAGCTCGTCGTGCTGGCAGAGCACGTTGCCAGGCGCGACACAACGGCGATGACGGCCCTCGAGAGCATGCCGGCACCCGTCTATGCCGCCGCCCAGACAGACGTGGGCTTTGTCATCACCGTGGCCTCCGTACATCAGGCGCTTCACCATAACGGTACAGCGACGAACCTTCTCCAGGACGCTCGTGAACGGGCAGAAGGCGACCCGGCAAAACTTCGTGCCATCGATCGCCAGCTTGCCTCGATCGCCTTGACGCAGGGCCAGAGCGCCCAGGCGGTGCAGACCTTTGCCTCCGTTGTGCGGGAGCAGCCCGAAGACGCAGACAGCTGGACCGGCCTCATCTCGGCGCTGCACCTCGCCAGCCAGGACCGCGCGGCGCGGGCGCAGATGCAGCAGATGCCCACAGCCGTCTCCGAACGGCTTCAATCCGATCCGGGATACCTGCAGGTTGCGGCTTCGGTCTACACAGAAACACACGATATGCCGCAGGCGCTCAACACGCTTGCCGCCGCACGCACCTACTATCTGCAGCGTGGCCAGCCCGTTCCCTTCTCCATCGATACGCAGCGTGCCTGGGCCATGATCGCGATGGGCGATGATGACCGTACCGCGAGCGCGTTGGTGCAACTCGCACATCGCAAAGATCTCACGCCGGAAGACGGGGACCAGATTCGCAAGCTGTGGGCCAGCTGGAGCCTCCGCAAGGCCGTTCGCGCCGAACATGCGGGCGATCCCAAGCAGGCTATTGCCATTCTCGAAATGGCAGCCCAGGCCTATCCAACCGATGCGGACATTCGCCGAGGTCTCGCAGGCACCTACATGCGTACCGGCAACTCCAAGGCTGCGGTCGCTCTCTACGAGGAGCTGAACTGGAAGAAGGCAACCAAGGACGACTACCTCGGTGCTATCTCTGCAGCCTCCAGCTGTGGCCACACAGAGCGAGCTCGCATGTGGCTGCTGGAGGGCCTCGAGAGATACCCCGATGATCCGCAGCTGCTCACAGCGGGCGCGGAGCTCGAGCGCGCCGCAGGCGACATGCGCAAGGCAAAGGAGTACTGGCGCGCCGTGCTGAACACGCCCCAGGCCAAACTGCAGGCGCAGGTCGCTGATGGCGAAAACAGCGTGCTCGGCGTGCCCCCGACAGATGCGCTGGCCCGCATGCTCGCCCCGCACGCACGGCTCGATGACGACGGAGACATCGCGGCGACCACGTCCCACCGCGAATCCTCGCAGGACACAGCGGCTGATGCGGACATGGAAGTGCTGTCGGCTGCACGCCCTGCTACACCCTCACGATCGGATAATTCGCGTGAACAGCGCACGCCACAACGGGCTCCAAGCCCATGGCTCACGCAGAAAGCTCACGCGTCCCCGGCAGCGGAACAACCCATCTCCTACGAAGACAACGCTCCCACCGTGACCTATGCGCAGGACACGGAGGCAGCGCCCGCACAAGCAAACGCGGAGTACCACCCCACGTCGCGTCCGAAGCACGCGTCGAAGAATAATCTGCGGCTCACCTCCTTGCGCAATGCCAGGATCTATCCCGTAACGGCTGACAGTGACATGGGTGCTGCCGACGCGGTACCGTCCGGCGCGGAACCGGTGCATGCTGCCGAGAATGACGAGGCGTACACCCCTGCAGAGCAAAGCACTTCGGCGCAGCTGGTACGCGCGCAGTTCAGTGCCACCAAGCCGCAGGCAAGCTCGAGCTCCTCAAGCGACGATCCCTACCAGCCCGAGGTCCCGGAGACGCGGAGCATCGAAAGCACGCCGAAGCTCGGCAACGCCTTCGTCGCTCCCGTATCCTCACGTGCCCAGCGAGCCAATGAAGAGATCCAGGATCTCAACAGCCGCCTGACGCCGTGGGCGGGCGGCAGCGTTCGCGTCTTCGGCCGCAGCGGCACTCCTGGCTTCGATCAGCTCACAGGTTCCGAGGTACGCACCGAAGCGAGCACTGTCCTTGGTGACAGCGCTCGTCTCACCGTGATCTCCAAGCCAACGTTTCTTACCAGCGGCACCGTAGTTGCGGGGAGTGATGGCACCGTCAGCACACCATATAACTTCGGCAAGTCCGGCACGCCGTTGCTGAATCAGCCACACTTCCAGTCGGGTGTGGGCGCTGAAGTGCAGGTGACAACCCGCGCGCTGGATGGCAGCATCGGTTTCACGCCATTAGGGTTCTACGTGCGCAACACCATCGGCAGTCTCGACGTGCATCCGCAGCACACGCCGTTCTCTCTCGGCGTTTTTCGCGAGAGCGTAGAGCAGACCATGCTCTCGTTTGCAGGGGAACGCGATCCCTTGACGGGCGATGTCTGGGGCGGTGTGGTTGCCACTGGCGTTCGCGGCGGCCTGTCGCGCGGTTCCGCGGAATCCGGTTTCTACATGAACGCCTCCGGTGCCAAACTCACCGGACTGAACGTCGACAGCAACCGCCGCATCGAGGGATCGACCGGCGCCTACTGGACGTTCCTGTCCAATCCTGCCGGCTCGCTCAAGATCGGCGCCAACGTCACCGGCCTTCACTATGACCAGAACCAGGGCTACTTCACCTACGGTCAGGGTGGCTACTTCAGCCCCAACGCCTACCTGCTCTTCAACGCCCCGTTCACGTGGCAGGGCCGCATGAACCGCGTGACTTATGTCGTCAACGGCAGCCTTGGGATGCAGAGCTTCGATGAAGGCAATGCGATGGCCGGGTCGCTCTCCACGGCATCGCCCACCGCCCAGTCCGTCATCGGGGCGAATTACAACCTCGGCGGCAACTTCGCCTACAAGCTGGACGAGCACTGGTTCGTCGGGGGCTTTGCTGACATAAACAATTCAAGCAACTACCAGGCACGTAGCGCCGGCTTCTCCGTCCGCTATATGCGGTTGCCGCAGGTGCAAAGCCTGATCGGGCCAACAGGGCTGATCTCACCGGGAGGCCCGCGACCTCTGCTCATCCCCTGATCGCTAAGCCGCCACCAAACCTGGAACTGTACTTCGATAAGCAAACCCGTTCACCTTCTCACCAGAGAGCAGCAGTCAGGAGTTCTGTGCCATGCCACGCAATCGGGGTCGCTACTGGGGGGTCTTCTCATTCATCGTTCTTCTCTTGTGCGTCTGCTGTAGGTCGTCGAAGGCACAGGGCACAGGCTACTGCCACACAAGCGGTGCTCAGATCCTGGATGCAAACAACGTTGCCGTACGCATCGCCGGCATCAACTGGTACGGCTTCGAGACGACCGACATGGTCGCGCATGGGCTCACCGCGCAGGACTACAAGACGGTTCTTCAAACCATCAAGAACAACGGCTACAACACCGTTCGTCTTCCATACTCCAACCAACTGGTCGAAAGCCCCATCGTTCCGGCCGCCATCCAGTACAGCAACAGCAGCGGGCCCATCAACACAGATCTGCAGGGCCTGAACTCTCTACAGATCCTCGACGCGGTCATCGCCGAAGCTGGGAAGATTGGCCTGCGGATCATTCTCGACAATCACCGCTCTGAAG
>CAXTGN010000398.1:0-5181 GCA_964243455.1 uncultured Acidobacteriaceae bacterium | reverse complement strand
ATGAGCCTACGCCAGTTAACGGGCAAGCTTCGTAAGTACGGGTTGCGCGTGAACGGTGCTCCGGTTACACTGACTTGTACGCAATGTAGGCGCGTAGCTCAGTTGGTTAGAGCGCTACCTTGACACGGTAGAGGTCGTTGGTTCGAATCCAATCGTGCCTACCACTCCTCCGGCAGCGCCCCCCTACCGTATTGCGGGAAGCGCGTAGCCGCTCAGGCTTCCAGCCGGAGTTGGAGACTGCGACACAAGTTTCGTCTTGGAGAAGACACGATGGCACAGGTATGTGAGCTTTGCGGCAAGGGTCCGCAATTTGGAAATAACATCTCGCACGCGCACAATGTGACGCGACGCCGCTGGAACCCGAACCTGCAGCAGGTAAAGGCCCGGATCAGCCAGGGCGTATCCAAGCGGATCAAGGTCTGCACGAGCTGCATCAAGAGCGGGAAGATCGTAAAAGCTTAACGGCAGGGATTAGGCTGTGAGGCGTCCTTTGGCATAGCAAGAAGAAGAGGGCTCGACACTTGCTGTCGAGCCCTCTTTGTCATTACTGATCCCTGTAAGTTACTCCCTGTTCCCTGCTTCAGCGCTCGCCGATGTTTGACCCGTCTGGCGTGAAGCCGAGCGAGGCTGAGTTGATGCAGAAGCGTTGTCCGGTAGGCTTGGGGCCGTCCGGGAAGACGTGTCCGAGGTGCGAGCCGCAGGTGGCGCAGGTGGCTTCAATTCGGCGCATGCCGTAGCTGTTGTCCTCATGGAGCTTCACGGCATCGGGTGAGACGGGGTCCCAGAAGCTTGGCCAGCCGGAGCCGGACTCGAACTTGGTATCGCTCTTGAAGAGTGGGGCATCGCAGGCGGCACAATGGTAGATGCCGTCTGCGTGGTTGTTGACGAGGGCGCCAGTGAAGGCGCGCTCCGTGCCTTTTTCACGCAAAACATGGTACTGCTCAGGCGTAAGTTGTTGACGCCATTCCGATTCGGACTTCTCGACCCGGCGTGTCTCGGCGGCTGCGGCGGCGCCGGCTTTTCGGTCGGTCTCGGTGATCGCAGCGTCGGAAAGCGGACCGCCGGTGGGGATAGTAGGCATAAATCCTCCTGCTTATTGGATGCGTGAGACTGCCTTTCGCGTCGGTGCCTTTCGCGTCCGATCGCCGGCTAGTGATCCAGGCCAGCCATCGCGAGGCACTCGATCTCGACCAGGCCGCCCTTGGGGAGTTTGGCTACCTGGACGGTGGAGCGGGCGGGCGGCACATAGCTTTCCGGGGCGAAGTGGCGGGCGTAAACCTCGTTCATGGCGGCGAAGTCGTTCATGTCTTGAAGGAAGACGGTCGTCTTGACCACGTCCGTGAGGGTGAGATCCACGGCGTTTAGGACGGCGCGGAGGTTTTCGCAGACACGCTCCGTCTGTTCGGTGATGCCACCCTCGATCAGGTTGCCGGTCGCGGGGTCGAGCGCAACCTGGCCGGAGGTATAGATGAGGTCGCCGATGCGAACAGCCTGGGAGTAGGGGCCGATAGCGGCCGGAGCGGCGGTAGAGGAGACGATGGTCTTCAACGGCATAGGACGATTGTGCCGTCAGAGGTCTGCTTCTGTCGATTGCAGGCAGAATTTGTGCTCAGAAACCAACCCGCCCAGAATGTCTTCGCCATCTCACTTTGTGGAGATACGACACAATGGGCATTCTCGACACAATTGAAGGTATGGCAGGACAGGCGATGGGCGGCGGGCAGGGCCAGATTCAGGTTCCGGAGAACGCCAGTGAGCAGGGGCGCGTTGCCGGCAGCTTTCTGCAAACCGCCAACGAACATCCCGGGGGTCTGGGCGGCATCATGGACATGTTCCGGAACCAAGGCATGGGACAGCATGTGGACGGATGGCAGACGGGCCAGAATCAGCAGGCGACGCCCGACCAGGTACAGAACGGTCTTGGCGGCGGCATGCTCGACACCATTGCGCAACGCGCTGGCGTCTCGCCGGGTGTGGCCAAGGTGGCCCTAGCGGCGGCTCTGCCCATGATTCTTTCGCACATGACGCAGGGCGGACAGCAGGCTCCCCCGGCTCCTGGCAGCGGCGGCTTCGGCGGGCTGGCCGGATCGCTGCTGTCACGGATCATGTAGTTGGGTTCTTCGCAGCACCGCAACTCGCAGCACACAAGAAAGGAGCCGGCAACCGCCGGCTCCTTTCTGTATTGGAGAGAACTCAGGCGGCGACCGCGTGGGCAGCCTGAGGATTGATTTTGGCCTCGGCGATGGAGGTGAGTTTTTTGTCGCCTGTCTTTGCCTCTTCGAGGCTCTGCTGAAGCTCAGAAACCGCGTCCGATTTGCCGATCAGATCGGCGTAGGTGCTCAGGCAGCCGTAGGAGGCAACTCGATAGGCCTGCTGCTGGTTGAAGGCAACAATGAGGGCGGCGTCGCGCACGGGACCCTTTTCGGTGTTGGAGATCATGTTTTCGACCTCGTTCACCATGGCCTTGGCGATGTGATTGGTTTCGGTGTCGACCTTTTTCCCAAGCTTCCCAAAGGCTGACTCAACACGGGCCGCGTACTTCTCGCCCTGGGTCACGCTTTTGGAGAACATCTCCTTAACCTCGGAGTCGCTGGAAGCGTCCGACATCTTCTTCGCTTCCTGCGAGAGCTGCTTTTCTGCATCGAGGACATACGTCATACCGACGTACAAAAGATCTTCTACATTCTGCATTTTCATAAGGTGCTGCTCCCGTTGTGATCTTCGTCCGGCGCGGCTGGCCCGCCGGAAGCGTACAGGAGGTTAGGGTGCGGCACCCGGCCCTTTGTTGCCCTCCGAAACCCTGTGTTCACCCGACCGTTCACAAGACAGAGCGTCCCATGGCGCACCCTTTGCACCATGCAAAAGAAAGGGCAGACCCCGAAGGGTCTGCCCGTAAATCAGCTGCATGAGTTAGGCGCGGCGACGACGGCCAGCACTGCGCCCTGAGGCCGGACGTCCTGAGCGGTTGCTCCGGGCTCCGGTGTGGGGACGGGTGTGGTTGGCGTGCGGCTCATGCTGGTGCGACGGAGCGTCGGAACCAGCCTCCTCGTTCTTCCACGAGCGTGTTTCCAGCGCCAGGAGAGAGTCCATGCCATCGCCGGACTGCTTTCCGAGTTCGATGGGCGTGTTGCGCTCTTCCTTGGCAAGGTCCTTGTCGGCCTCGCGCCACTCGAAGCTGATCTTGAGCTCCTGCTCGAGTTTGCGGACATCGCGCTTTTCGAGCGGTGTCACGAAGGTGGTGGCAATGCCCTTCGCCCCAGCGCGACCGGTGCGCCCGATGCGGTGGACGAAGTCGTCCGAGGCATTCGGCAGGTCGTAGTTGATGACATGCGCGATGTGCGAGACATCGATGCCGCGAGCTGCCACGTCAGTCGCCACAAGGACGCGCGCCTTGCCGTCCGAGAAACGCTTCAGGGCGCTGGTGCGCTGCGATTGCGAGCGGTCGCCATGGATGATTTCGATCTTGTGACCGAACTTCTCCAGCTTCTTGCCGATACGATCCGCACCGTGCTTGGTGCGCGAGAAGACGAGGTAGCTGCCTTCTTCCGTGGTCAGCATGCGGTCCAACTGCGCGAGCTTCTGGTCCTGCATGAGCGTGATCACGCGCAGGGTGACGCGGTCGGAAGGCTTGGAAGTGTTGCCGATCTCCACGCGAACCGGATCCGTGACGTAGTCGCGAACGATGTTGCGGATGTTCGCGTCCAGCGTGGCGGAGTAGCACATCGTCTGACGATCCTTTGGGAGCGCGTTGACGATGCGGCGGATGGCGGGGAGGAAGCCCATGTCCAGCATGCGATCGACCTCGTCAAGCACGAGCATGTCGACGTCGCTGAGCTTGACCAGGCGGCGATCGAGGTAGTCCTCCAACCGGCCAGGAGTGGCGACGACCACGCGGGGACCACGCTGCAGGGCTTCGATCTGGGGATTTTCATTGAGGCCGCCACAGACGAGCACGGCATCATTCTTAAGCTGTGGGCTGAGCTTGAAGTAGTTCTCCAGCACCTGCATGGCGAGCTCGCGGGTGGGGAGCAGGATGAGAGCCAGGATGGGGTTCTTCTTGCCGCGGATCGAGGGCTCGGAAATTTCGTCCAGGCGCTCGACCATGGGAACAAGGAAGCTGAGTGTCTTGCCGGTGCCTGTGGAGGCGGTGGCGAGGATGTCTTCGCCTTCGAGAGCGGGCGGGATCGCGCCGGCCTGGACGGGCGTCGGGGTGACGAAGCCGGCGTCGCTGATGCGCTTCTTGAGCACGTCAGAGATGGCGAAGTCGGTGAAGTGAAGCGCGGAGGCCTCGGCCTGCGTGATCAGGCGGGTGGGCTTCGCCGGCTCCGGGTTCAGGATGGAGTCAAGCGTGAGCTTGGAGGTATCCGGCGCGGGTCGCTTGGGGGCCGATTTGCCGTTGTGTGATGGTTTGGAGTGCTTTTGCCCCTTGCTGGCGTATTGCGACTTGGGGGCTTTGGTAGCGGAAGGCGAGTTATTCAAGAATTTCCTTTTGCGAGAACGCGGTAAGGGCGGATCGCCGCTCGGAGGCACAAGGCGGTACAGACGCCAGGGTGCGATCGCGGGATCCAATGACTCAGCACTGCGGAAGGTTCGATCATTCAAAGGATTGAACAGGCACTGCTGCTGCACGGCGAGGCTAATCCTGTCGGGACCGCCTCAAAGCCAGAGCAACCAACGTGCGGGGCCGCGGGGTACTTCCCTAATGCGGCTCGCCCGGTGGGCGGTTTGCGGCGCTCGCGGTCTCTGGCCAGGTTGCGGAAGAAAACTCCGGTCTGCTCGCGGCACCCTGTACTCAACGAGTACGACGATAGGATAGCACGGGGATTTGGCAGGAGGCTTGCCCGTGCGGCGCCGCTAGGCGAGAAGGATCGGCACTGACAGCCGGCGATGTCGTGGGCAACGCGTCACCTATCCTAAGCAGCGCCGAATTCTTCTTTCCAATTAGTGGCCCATGATGGAGGCTCCCCGCTTCCGTTCCACGTGGCTAATCGCCGTCCGCTCTGGACGTCGTACAAAATTGCTTCCGCCGCGTTCCCATGAACAGGGCCAGACAGTATTGCAAGCCTCTTGGCGCCGCTGACGAATCTCCATGCCCGAACCATCTGCTCGGCCCAGAAGACCCTTTTGTGTCCATGGTTTAAGACGGCAACCGAGAGGGGTATCGGATAAGAGGTGCAACAA
>CAXTGN010000397.1:4572-5193 GCA_964243455.1 uncultured Acidobacteriaceae bacterium | reverse complement strand
CACATTTCGCTCGTTTATGCGTGAAAACAGGCTATTTCCACCCCCGGCCTCGTTATCAGAGCAGGCATGGGTCGGGAGCCAGTCGGAATACGACCGCCAGTACCGACAGAGCGTGGATGACCCCGGAACCTTCTGGGGCGAAGCCGCCCGCGAACTCGACTGGATCGAGCCCTGGCACACCGTCCTCGAGGGCAATGGCCCCCAAGCCCGCTGGTTCACGGGCGGACGCCTGAACCTTTGTGCTAACTGTGTCGACCGACATGCTGCCGGCCATCGCCGGGGAAAAGCCGCCCTGATCTGGGAAGGGGAGCCCGGCGAGACGCGCACCCTCACCTTCTGGGAGCTGCGCGAACAAGTGATCCGGTTTGCCAACGTCCTCAAGGATGTCGGGGTCCGCAAGGGAGATCGCGTAGCCATCTATATGGGTATGACGCCTGAACTGGCGATCGCTCTGCTTGCGTGCGCCCGCATCGGTGCCGTGCACTCGGTCGTCTTCGGAGGCTTCGCTGCGCATGCCATCGCCGACCGCGTCAACGACTCCGATTGCCAGATCGTCATTACCCAGGACGTCAGCTATCGTCGCGGCACCGAGATCAAGCTCAAATCCATCGTTGACGCAGC
>CAXTGN010000397.1:0-4562 GCA_964243455.1 uncultured Acidobacteriaceae bacterium | reverse complement strand
TGGGGCGCTGCCCCGGCGTCCGCCATGCCATCGTCTTCCAGCGCGACGCGACGAAGACCGTGCCCATGACCCCCGGCCGCGATCTCTGGTGGCACGAAGCGACAGCCACCGCCTCCCCGGATTGCCCACCCGAGGCCATGGAATCGGAAGATCCTCTCTTTATCCTCTATACCAGCGGAACAACCGGCAAACCGAAAGGACTGGTCCACACCACAGCCGGTTACGCGATCGGTACCTACCTCTCCAGCAAAATCAACTTTGATCTTCACGATAGCGACGTGTATTTCTGCACGGCGGACATCGGCTGGATTACCGGCCACAGCTACGTCGTCTACGGCCCGCTGGCTAACGGCGCCACCGTTCTGCTCTACGAAGGCGCGCCCAATCACCCCGAGCCCGACCGCTTCTGGCAGCTCATCGATCGGCATAAGGCCACCATCTTCTACACCGCCCCCACGGCGATCCGTGCCTTCATCAAATGGGGCGCCGACTGGGTGCACAAACACGATCTCAGCTCCTTGCGCCTTCTGGGAACCGTCGGGGAGCCGATCAATCCTGAAGCCTGGATGTGGTACCACCGCGAGATCGGTCATGAGCGCTGTCCCATCGTGGATACCTGGTGGCAGACCGAAACCGGCGCGCACATGATCGCTCCTGTACCCGGTGCCATCGCCACCAAACCCGGCTCGGCTACCAGGCCGTTTTTCGGCGTGATCCCGCAGATCGTCTCCAAGGACGGCCAACCGGTTCCAGCCGGCCACGGCGGTCTTCTGATCATCTCCAGGCCCTGGCCCTCCATGGCGCGCACCATCTGGGGTGATCATCGGCGTTTCCTGGACACCTACTTTTCCGAGGTGAAAGCTCCAGACGGCACTCCTGTCTACTTCACCGGGGATGGTGCGCGTTGCGACGAGGATGGCTACTTCTGGCTGATGGGCCGCGTGGATGACGTGATCAACGTCAGCGGCCACCGTCTTGGCACAGCCGAGATCGAATCCGCTCTCGTCGCTCACCCCAAAGTCGCCGAAGCCGCCGTGGTAGGCCGTCCCTGCGACCAGAAGGGGCAGGCCATCGCCGCCTTTGTCTCCCTCGAGACCGGCCACGAGCCCACCGAGGAGCTCAAACACGAGCTGAAACAATGGGTAGGTAAAGAGATCGGCGGACTCGCCCGTCCCGACGATCTCCGCTTCACCCCCATGTTGCCGAAAACCCGTTCCGGCAAGATCATGCGCCGGCTTCTCCGCGAGCTCGCCACCACCGGCGAGGTCAAAGGCGACACCACCACGCTCGAAGACTTCGCCGTCATCGCCAAATTACGTGAGAATGACGAGTAACCGCCTTCCGTACCGTCCCAAGCCGGTCGCTGGCATGCACCTAAGCGTCTGAATTCCGCGTCCATTGATACACTGGATGGCTGAGGCTGGCGCGAAAAAGCCGTAGCGCTCTCGGAATTTGGGTCGTCGGAACACGGGATGAGTGAGTATCTAAGCAGGATCAAGTCGCCGTTGGACGTCAAGCGGCTGAGTCTCGTGGAGTTGGAACGACTGGCCGAAGAGGTTCGTGCCCGGCTGATCCGTGGTGTGGCCAAGACGGGCGGTCACATCGGCCCCAACCTCGGCGTGGTCGAACTCACCATCGCGATGCACTATGTCTTTGATACCCCCCGCGACAGCTTCGTCTTCGACGTCTCGCACCAGAGCTACGTGCACAAGCTCCTGACTGGCCGCGAGCACCGCTTCGACACCATTCGCCAGGCCGGTGGTCTGAACGGCTTCATGCTCCGAACGGAAAGCGAGCACGACAGCTTCGGCGCCGGCCATGCCGGTACGGCCTTGTCCGCGGCGCTCGGCATGGCTGTGGCGCGCGACATGTCCGGTGGCGACGAGAACGTCGTTGTCCTGGCCGGCGACGCTGCGTTCACGAACGGCATCAGCTACGAGGCGCTCAACAATATCGCCTCACAAACCAAGCGCCTCATCATCATCCTGAACGACAACGAGTGGTCGATCGATAAGAACGTCGGCGCCATCGCGGAGTACTTCCACAAAATCGCGACCAACCCCACCTATGTCAACCTGCATGACCGCGTCACCGGTATGCTGGAGAAGTTCGGTGGCAAGGCTGCCCGCCATATCGCCCGCAAAGCCGAAGAGGCCGCCAAGGGCGTGATCGGCCGCGGCATGATCTTCGAAGAGTTCGGCCTGAACTACTACGGCCCGGTAGATGGGCATAATCTGCCTTTGCTGATCGAGACTCTCAAGTTCCTGAAAACGCAGAATCGGCCCGTGGTTCTGCACGCCCTCACTCAAAAGGGACGCGGCTTCGGCCCCGCCTTGGAAAAACAAAAGAAGTTTCACGGCCTGGGTCCCTATGACCCGGAGACCGGCGAGACCAAAGCCGTTGGCCAGAAGACCTACTCCGAGGTTTTCGCCGAAAGCCTCACCAGGCTAGCCAACAAGAACGACAAGGTCGTCGCCATCACCGCCGCCATGCCCAACGGCACCGCGCTCGATCTGTTTCGGCCGCATCACCCGACGCGCTACTTTGACGTGGGCATTGCCGAAGAGCACGCCGTGCTCTTCGCAGCGGGTATGGCGACCAAGGGCTATCGGCCATTCTGCGCCATCTACTCCACCTTTCTGCAACGCGCCTTTGACCAGATCGTGCATGACGTCGCCCTGCAGGAGCTTCCGGTCGTCTTCTGTATGGATCGCGGCGGCCTCTCCGGCGACGACGGCCCCACGCACCACGGCCTCTTCGACATCAGCTATCTCCGCAGCGTCCCCAACCTCATCCATATGGATCCCAAGGACGAGGACGAACTGCAGGACATGATGCAGACCGCGCTGCTCTACAACGGCCCTAGCGCCATTCGCTACCCTCGCGGAACCGGCCCCGGCGCCATCCCCAAGCTCGGGCCGCAGGCGCTTGAGATCGGCCGCGCCGAGGTCCTCCAGGATGGTCACGACGTCGCGATCTTTTCTCTGGGCAACATGCTCCCCGAAGCCCAGAAACTCGCGCACATCCTCGAGCGCGAGGGCCAAAGCGTTGCGGTCATCAACGCACGTTTCGCCAAGCCCGTTGACGCCGCATGCATCGCCAGCTATGCCCAACGCTGCGAACTGCTGGTCACCATGGAAGACCATGTGCTCGCCGGCGGATTCGGCAGCGCTGTGCTTGAAGCGCTCAACGATGCGGAACTCAACACACCGGTGATCCGCATCGGCTGGCCCGACCAGTTCATCGAGCACGGTCGCGTCGACGATCTCCGCCGCACCTACGGGGTCACCGCCGAGGCCGCATTGGAACGTGTGCGCCCGCTACTGAAGCATCACGTCCACGCCTAGAGGCTCACTGCCCCGCCCCTGCCCCTGTGTTGTCATCCCGAAGCGAAGCGAAGGGATCTGCTTTCGCCAGGCGTACCGTTACGCCACAGGCTCAAGTCAGATTCCTCCGCTCCGCTACGGATAAAGACCAAATGACAGCTGACCGTCGCCGTGGAGCTCATCACAAACTTACGGCAGGCTCCCTACGACGCGTAACCAGCCAGATGCCCAGCGCCGCCATCAGCGGCGCCACCACGCCTACCGAGATCACCGACATACGATGCGAGACAGGGCCGCCGTCTGCCCATCCCGCTGCACCGTAGAAGTCGAACAGAACGAATGCTGTCAGCACGGCCATGGTGATGCGCTGCCCCGGCGAACGTGGAAACAGCCACCGCAACATCGCAGGTTCCAGCCGCACCAGAAAGTACACGGCTACCACCGCGGTCGGTATACCGAACACAAACAGGAGCGTCCACGGGGACCAGCCCAGGCCCCGCTCCACGGCGTACATGTCCTGATACAGATCCGTGCCGTCCGTAAAGGTACGGATTGGTACGTAGTCGATCAGGTTGCCGACACTGGCCACAGAAACCCAATACCAGAACATCCCCCAGCCACATGTGGCACGCCGCCGCGCCACCCGGTACCCCCAGCGACTCAACGGATAGGTGATCAACGCATTGCCAAGCACCGCACCGGCAGCGCTGATCAGGGCCGCTTGCGCGCCGTGGTGACTCGCAAAGATTGGCAGCTCATCCACATTCTGATCGACGCCCAACTGAATCAGAAAAACAGTGAACGTCGGGTGTCCGTAATGCAGGGCCAGCGGGTTTGCCTTCCAGCCAAGCGCCCACGCAACAAACGAATGCGCATACTCATGGGCAAAGAAGACGCACGCATGAGCCGCCCAAAGCTGCACCACGAGCAGCGCCAGAAAACTGCCCCAATCCCATCTACAACAGCCTTCCTCTAGATCTTGCGTTTCCCGCATCACCCTCCGCCCAAATAACCAGCGACTCAGGCATTCTCCATCGACGAACGCAGGACTTCTGCCACATACAGCGGCAAAAGCTCCGTCGCTCTTTTCTGCCGATAGCCGAACATAGCCCGCATCGCCATCTGCCCCAGCGGCCCCGCCACGCGACTCAGGGGGTCCAAGGGCAGCGTGTACTCCACCGCGTCGCGTACAACAGTCCCAGAATCGCCAGAGCGCGCTTCATCCCGCACAGAATG
>CAXTGN010000396.1:0-5199 GCA_964243455.1 uncultured Acidobacteriaceae bacterium | reverse complement strand
CCGTTTACAACGGAGATGGAGCCGACATCACCGGAGTCCTCGAGAGAGTAGGTGGGGTGGTCGACGAGGACGCCGTCGATATACACGCCGATGTGCCGAAGACCAGCGCCTCGGACGGCGAAATCCGCGTAGAACTCCTGATTGGAACTGACACCCGGGAGACTGGCGATGGCTCGAAACGGATCGTTGGCCAGCACGGTGGAGAGGTTCTGCAACTCCGAGCTGCTAAGCGTATATTGGGTGACCGCGTCGGGCACGACAGGATCGAAAGGCCCCGCGACGACTGTGATCTGCTGCGTATCGCGAAGCGCCTCCTGGCCAAGGCGGATATCGACTTCAAGCGTCGCGCCTGCTATCACTTCGGCTCGCTTCTTTGCGAACCCAAACCCAACTGCGGCGATGCGAAGCTCCTGGGCTCCCACTGGCACAGTGCCCAGGGTGAATTGGCCGTCGTGGTCTGTGGCCGCGATCCTTGTCTGCCCAACAATCGACACGGTAGCCTTCGCGATCGGCTCACCGGTCTGCAGGTCCACGACTCGCCCGTGGACCGAGCCAGTTGCAGAGATTGTCTGGGCGTTCACCGTGAGCCAACCGGATGCAAGGAGCAGCAGTGTTAGCGACGCAAGGCGAAAACGTCTCGAGTGACTGCTGGACATGGTGGCCGTTCCTGATGACCTGGGACTGACAACTAGACTCGATGCTCAAGAACTTGTAACCGCACCCGGTCCGGTTTCGTAGCCAATTCTTAACACAGCAAGCGTCTCCGGCCCTGGAGAGCGACGGGTGTTCGCTGCGGTGCACACGGAGGGCGCGCCGGTGGGGCATGGGTAGGCTTGGCAATTGCGATAGATCAGCGCAGGCGCGTACCGAAGGTGCACACCATTGATTTGTTGACCCGTTCGCACGGAGGCTGTAAACCGGAGAGGAACGCACTTCTTCGTACATGGTTGATCGACAGTGACTTGGCGCAACACGCATCGCAGGTGGAAGAGATCCGTGGAGGAGGCAATCTCCCCGGTGTGGCATCTCTGCGAGCGGGATCGGCTTTCCGCGGAGGTCGCCAGGCGGATCTGGGTGTCGTATGGTGGGCGGCCCTGGTGTGATGAGGCGCGTAACGACGGCATTGTTGTACTGCTTGAAGCCATGGTGAGCCGCCATCTCACCGACAATCTGGTACGTGCTTCGCTAGGGCTGCGCTATCTGGAGACGCTGGCAGAGAACGTCTGCAAAGCGGATTACGAAGACACTCGCCTGCTGATAGAGGAAGCCCAATGGGCCGAGAAGTATCTGGTCAGGGAGGTGCAATGCACCCTGCTCGCAAGTTCTCGTGAGGTCGTCGAGGGTGAACTCTGGGAGCATGCGAGCCATCGACGGGAACGCCTCCACGAGGCACTGGTGGAGCTTGCCGCGCATGAGTTGCGGAGGGCCGGGGTTGCGGCGTAGCTACACGGCTCCGGCTGCATTCTGTGTGGAGGGCGATGCAAAGCGGTAGCCGACCCCGCGGGCGGTCAGCAGATAGACCGGGCTGGCTGGGTCTGCCTCCAGATAACGACGAAGGCGCACAATGAAGTTGTCGATCGGACGGGTAGCCGTGTTGAACTGCACCTGCCTTACCACCTGGATGATCTCCTTGCGAGAGACGACGCGGTCCGGGTGGGCGAGCAGATAGCGGAGCAGATCGGCTTCCATCACCGTGAGGTGGACGCTTTGATCACCGCCCCGGATCTCCAGGGCTGCGAAATCGATGGTGCGGTTGCCAAGGGTGATCTGGTCTTGTGCCGCCGGCTCTGGCGCCTGATCGGAGGGTGTTTCTGCCGCTGGCTGTGGCTGCCCCCAGGCCGTGCGGCGGAGCAGGCTGCCGAGACGCGCCAGAAGGACGTTGAGGTCGAAGGGTTTGGGCAGGTAGTCGTCCGCCCCGGCGCTGAAGCCTTCAACGATATCTTCAGTCCGGCCGCGCGCCGTGAGGAGCAGGATGGGGGTGAAGCGCTGGGCCTGGCGCAGAGCTCGCGTGATGGCAAAGCCGTCCTGCCCAGGGAGCATGACGTCCAGAATGATGGCGGCGGGAGACTCCGCTGCATTCAGCAAGTAGGCGAGCGCGGCGTCTCCGTCGAGTTCGTGGTGTGTGCTGTAGCCTTCCGCCTGCAGGTTGAACAGGAGACCCTGGGCGAGATGGTCTTCGTCTTCGATGACGGCGATGAGGGGCTGAGGCATGGATGGGCAAGGCTCAGGGATAGGATAGCGTTCCCGTTGGGGTTGCCGCGGCGGACTCGGTCCTGCTCGAGATGGAACCGCGCCCTGCGCAACCAAGGCGACCCCACCCGAAACGACTTCACAGGTCTGCAGCTCGCGTCCACCGCAATTCGCTACAATCCAGGAGGGGAAGCGATGAGCCTCGGTTCAAGCTGTCTGACGTGTTCTGTGCGCGGCCCACATTGCTTCTGTGCGCTTTCGCGCGAGGCGTTGCACCGGCTCGACACCCTCGGCAGGCTGTTTCACCTCAAGACCGGCAAGCACCTGCTCGACGAAGGGTATGCGCCCAATCACGTCTACGTCATCTGTGGCGGGACGATCAAGCTGACCACCTCATCGCGCTCCGGCCGGCTGCTTTTGTTGCGCATTGCGGGCCCGGGTGACGTGATGGGGCTGGCCGCTGCCCTGCGTGACGCCGCCTATGAGGGCACGGCCGAAACGCTTGAGCCTTGCGACATCAAAGCCATCCCGCGGCCCCAGTTTCTGCGGTTCATGGCCGAGTTCGCCGATGTGGGCAGGTCCTCCGCCGAGGCGCTCGCCCGCGACTACGACGCCACCCTGCTGAGCGCGCGCCGGCTTGCCCTGAGCACCAGCGCCGCCGGCAAGCTTGCCAGCGTTCTGGTGCAGTGGGGCGAGATGACCGGCGACAATGTGGGCTTCCGTATGCCCCTGACGCATGAAGAGCTCGGTCACATGGCCGGTATCTCGCGCGAGACGACCACGCGTGTGCTTTCGCGGTTTCGAGAGGGCAAACTCCTGGAGCAAAGGGGAGAGTGGATGTATCTTGGCGACCGGACAGCCCTGCGCGCGCTGTACGCGTAGGACCGTTCCCAGAACGTCATCATCGCTTCTGGTGGTTCTGGTTCACCGAGAGCCCTGAGTCTCCAGGCTGGTGGGCACAGCGGTGTCCTGCTCAGCACGCTCGATCCGCTCGTAGTCGTACGCCTCATAGTTGACGAGCGGTGTCTTGAGGAAGTTCTGCGTGATCGGCGGCGAACTTGTTTGCCACTCCAGTCCGCTCGCTTTCCAGGGGTTTGGTCCTGCAACCTCCCCATACTTGCACGACCACAGAAGGTAAACCGCCGTCAGGAAGTAGCCGGCTGCCATCACCGTCGCTCCGGCCGTGGAAAACACGTTCAGCGCCTGGAACTCTTCGGGATAGGCGGCGTATCGGCGAGGCATGCCGAGATAGCCGAGGATGAACTGAGGACCAAAGGTTACAAAGAAACCAACAAAGATGATGACGGCTGCGACCTTTGCCGGCATCTCTGGATAGTGCCGACCCGTGATCTTCGGCCACCAGAAGTGCAGGCCCGCGAGATAGCCCATGATGACCGAGCCCACCATGACGAAGTGGAAGTGGGCGACACAAAGTAGGTCTCCGTCAGGTGGATGTCCATGCCGAGACTGCCCAGAAATACGCCGGTCAGCCCACCCACCACGAACAGCCCGAGAAAGCAGAAGGCATAGATCATAGGCGCGGTGAACTCGATGGAGCCCTTGTACAGCGTAAAGGTCCAGTTGAACACCTTGATCGCCGAGGGTACCGCAACCAGCATTGTCAGCAAGGAAAAGACCAGCGCTGAATAGTTCGACACGCCCATGATGAACATGTGGTGTTCCCACACCAGGAAGCCGAACACCGCGATCGCCACTGACGAGAAGGCGACGGCGGTGTAGCCGAAGACGCGCTTGCGAGAAAACGTGGATATGACCTCGGAGATCACGCCCATGGACGGGAGCAGCATCACGTACACGGCCGGGTGCGAATAAAACCAGAAGAGATGCTGGAATAGCAGCGGGTCTCCACCCTTCGTCGGATCAAAGACGCCGACCCCGACCAGACGCTCCAATGCTACAAGCACGATGGTGACAGCCACAACGGGAGTGCCCAGCACCATGATGATCGATGCGGCGTAGTTGGACCATACGAAGAGCGGCAGCCGGAACCACGTCAATCCAGGGGCACGCATGCGATGCACCGTGACGATGAAATTCAACCCCGTAAAGATCGACGAGAAGCCCGCAACAAACGCCGCGAGTCCAGCCGTGATCACGTTGGTGTTGAGGTAATGGGTCGAGAGCGGTGCTGTGAAGGTCCATCCCGTATCCACGCCGCCCGCAACCGCGGTGTACAGGGCGAGCACGCCGCCGACGACATAGCAGTACCACGACAGGAGATTGATCCTGGGAAATGCAAGATCTCTGGCGCCGATCATCATGGGCAGGACAAAGTTGCCGATAATGGCAGGGATGGCCGGGATCAGCACGAAGAAGACCATTACGATACCGTGCAGCGTAAAGACCTTGTTGTAGGTGTCGGCAGACATCATGTCGGAGGCCGGTGTGAGCAGTTCCAGCCGGATGCCCATTGCGAGCAACCCACCGACCAGGAAAAAGAAGGACACCGACACCAGATACAACAGCGCAATCCGCTTATGATCGGTGGTCAAAAACCAGCTCCGCAGCGAGTAATCCGTGTTGAGGTAATTGGTTGGCTGGCGGACGGCAGCCTGCCGGTTTGCCACAGGAGCGGCCGCGGTGCTCATAGGGCAACTCCCGCATTCGCCATCAGGTTCAGAGCCGTCGCCGCAAGCACGATCAGCGGAGGACACGTCGACCTCGACCCATAGCCAGGGCAGGCCTCACCTGGCCTGCACGTGCAGGGCTGATTGATGGGGAGCGGTATGCGCTCGGAGCGCTTCTCGTGCAAAGACATGTGGGGGCCTCTGCGTGCAATTGTCTGCAGCCTTGAATGCTTCGTCTGTGACCGTCGTCACAGACAGTCCGGTTTGCCAGTGGGCTACCACGCGAGCATGTTCCGCAAGCATGAGGTACGTTGCAGGCCAGCTGTCGTTCAGTGAACCGGAGGTCAGATCACTCTCACAAACGCCCTGTGTCTGCAAGCGCGTTGAAGCCGATCGATGGCGCAAGTGCGGTGTTAGCTGA